>SSFV01000014.1 GCA_008015565.1 Nitrosomonas sp.
GTTTCAGTTCCTGTTTGGCCAGAACGATCGCTGCAGCGCCCAAAGAAACGCCAATCGCACCGACCCGTTCATGGGGAAATGTTTGATGCAGATAAGCTACCGCTGCTGCAACGCTTTCAGATTCCAGCAAGCCAAAAGTTATTCTATCTCCAGTTGATTCGCCATGCGCATGGAGATCGATCAAAAACACGGTATATCCCAGTGATTTCAAGAATCTTGCCCGGCTGAGCATTTCGAGCCGATTGCTGCGCATCGAATGGACCAGCAGCACGGCGCTGTAGCCCGGTTTTCCCTGAGATAACCAGCCATGTACTATAGCGCCACTGGTTGTGACGGGAATTTGAATGGGTTCTACGGGGAAGTCTGCTGAAAGCGTGCCGACTGCACTGGGTGCCGGGCCTGTCAGCAGCGCGCCAATTGCAAAAGCACCCAGGGTCAATACGATGACGCAAGCGAGAATCTGAACAGAAAGTTTACGCAGCATGGCATGGCAAGATTGAGCAAGTGTCAATCCGGCTAAAATGGTATTCATGAATCAAGCATGAATCAAGGTTCATAACAATTTTGTAAATAATTGCGGTATTCATATAATTTTCTTACCAGAAAGCGAATGTTATAGATTATGATAAAAAATACCCGGAAATGGATTAAATAATAACTTTCCGGTGTTAATTAATGAGCTTGAATCAGTGTTTTTTTATACAATGGTTACAAGCAAAAGGCAAAAGTATCCAATGCTGTTTTTAATTTTGCTATGGCTGCGGTTATCTTGAAATATTGTAGTGCCGGAATTTCAGAAAATGGCCGCAGGAGTTTTCATAACTTTGATCTCGCGTAACATGCGTTGAGATTGCACAACTTGGGCGTACTATCATGCATACTAAAGAGCACAAAGAGTTTCAGGAAAAGATGTGTTTGTTGCTAGATTCATTTGCACAAGAGCTACCCGAAAGGATAAGTGAAATTGAAGCCTTGTGGAGTAAATTGAAAACTCAGTGGAACATGAGAACCTTGCAAGAACTGCATCGTAGTGTGCATAACCTGGTTAGTAATGGTAGAACATTTGGCCATCCTAAGCTCAGCAACGAAGCCCGGGTGCTGGAACAAGTGCTCAAGAATTTGATGCAGAATGGGGCTGCAGCGGATACTGTGCAAACTGCAAGAATTTGGCAGCTAATCCAGGATCTTAGAAGAATTTCTGCTGAGGAGCAGCCGTTGCTGCGCCAAAGTGGTGCCACCGATGCTGATGAACAGGTGTGTCTGCCGAATCCCAATGAATCGAATTTGATTTTTGTAGTTGAAGATGATGCTGAAGCGGCACAAGAGCTCGCATTACAATTGCGTTATTATGGTTATGAAGTTGAAGTATTCAATCATTTGGATAAATTTCATACTGCCATTCAGCACAGACCGCATGCCATTATCTTGATTGATGCCGAATTTCCTGAGGATGACATGGGCGGTATTCATTTCATGGAAAAGATCCAGAGCGATTTAATCCAGCCAGCGCGGGTAATTTTCATTTCCGTGCACGATGATATGGCCTACCGGTTAGGGGCGGTGCGTGCCGGTAGTGTGGCTTACTTTACCAAACCTATTAACTCTAGTGAATTGATCGATCAGCTTGATTTGATCACGGCATCGCAGATTCAAGAGCCTTTCCGTGTTTTGATCGTAGATGACAGCACGACCGTGATGGCCTATTACACGGCTATCTTGGAGCAAGCGGAGATGGTCGTGAAAGCTGTATCCGATCCAATGGGATTATTGGAGAAATTGAGTGATTTTAATCCCGATATCATTTTGATGGATCTGTACTTACCTGGATGCAATGGTATCGAATTGACCAGAGTTGTTCGTCAAATGGAAGGTTTTTTCAGCACGCCTATCGTTTATCTGGCAACCGAAAACGATTTCAATACACAGCCCGAAGCGATGAGTTTGTGCGGTGACGACTTTATAGTGAAGCCGATTGATCCGACGTATTTGATTTCATCCATCACTTCGCGGGTAACGCGAGGCCGCTCGATACGATCTTTAGTGATTCACGATGGTTTGACAGGCTTGTTGAATCATACCGCTATAAAAGAGGAACTGGCACGCGAAGTCGTGCGTTCGAGCCGATTGAATACGCCGCTGTCGTTCGCCATGATCGATATTGATTTCTTTAAGAAAATCAACGATACCTACGGTCATGCTGCAGGAGACCGTGTCATAAAAAGTTTGGCACGGTTACTTAAACAGCGATTGCGGGAAACAGATATCGTAGGGCGTTATGGCGGAGAAGAATTCGCAGTGATCATGAACGATACCGATGCAATTTCAGCCGCAAAAGTGATCGATGAAATACGTACTGTTTTTTCGCATCTCCTGCATTTAAGCCATAACGATGAATTTTTCGTGAATTTCAGTTGTGGCATTGCAGATTTTGCACATTTCCCCGATGTCGCCAGCCTGAGTGAAGCAGCGGATAAGGCGCTTTATCAGGCCAAACAACGGGGACGCAATAAGGTGGTTGTTAATTCGGGCGATTAGTGGCAATTCAAATTCCCGGGCGGAGATAATTTACCCTGGACGTGGATGGCACATTGGCATGGGTGCTTTCCACTAATGAATTTCATTCATTACGCGCTCGAACGAATCTATTATTGCTTATGCCAAGTTAGTGAATTTGCTGCCGGTGCATACTGCAACTGCAAATTTGGCATTTAGTTGAAGGGAAGTCGATAAAATTAAAGGCGGGTGGCGTTGTCAGCCGTGGCTTCTGTGCACAAAGGTCATTCACCCGGCTGCAGCGTGACCGGGACATCATACGTTTCGCCATTGCGCAATATGCTTAGAGTGATAGTATCCCCAACTTTATAACTATCAATGCGTGCAAGCAGTTTATCGACCGAATCGACGGACTTATCCTCGACGGCAATGATGATGTCGTTGGCAATGATGTTGCCTTCCGGCGTGAGTGTTGCGCCTCTGAGTCCCGCTGCATCCGCCGCAGATCCGGGACTGATGCTAAGTATGACAACGCCGCTGATTTTAAGGCGCTCGGTCAAGCGGGCATTCAGTTTGTTATCGACGGTAATGCCCAGTGCCGGACGTATGTATTTGCCTCGGCTGATGATTTGCGGCACCACGCGATTAACGGTGTCGACCGGGACTGCAAAGCCAATTCCCGCACTGGCGCCGCTTGGGCTGTAAATAGCGGTATTGATACCGATCAGCCGGCCGGCGGAATCCAGAAGCGGTCCGCCGGAATTGCCCGGATTGATAGCGGCATCGGTTTGAATCAGATTATCGATGGTGCGTCCATCGCCGCCCGGAAGCGACCGATCCAACGCGGAAACAATACCAGTGGTCAATGTCCAATCCAGGCCAAATGGATTGCCGATTGCAAAAACCTTTTGTCCGACCTTCAAATCATGGCTGCTTCCCAGCGGAACGGGTGCGGGCCGCTGGAAACCAATGCCTATTCGCAATACAGCAATGTCATGCGCCGGACTGGTGCCGACTAAAGAAGCCTTGTAATCGCGCCCATCCGCCAAACGAACTGTTGCTTCGCTAGCGCCCCTTATGACATGGAAATTGGTAATGATATGACCGTTGCCGTCCCAGATAAAGCCGGAACCATTACCGCTGGGCATCGAAAAAATATTACGCGTCCAGGCATCCATCACGCGTTGGCGTGTGGTAATGAAAACCACGGAATCCCGGGAATTTTCAAATAATGCAATAGTGCTTTTTTCATCCTCCGCGAGGTTGCCGCGCGCTTGTACGATTCGAGGTTCGGCATTCTCCTGCTTATCTCCGCTACTGAAATAATTGGAATGCATGAAATCGGGAAAGTAGTGAGAAAGGAAGCTATGAAAAAACAGCATCAGCAATATAGCCGCCAGAAAAATCCAGATTAGACGGGATAGAAAGCCGTGATTAAGCATGCAAGCGCTCCTTCTTTATTTTAATTTTATTGGCTGTTTGCTTGCGCCCATCGCACAAGATCTTGTTCACTCAGGGCGCCGGATTGGCGGGTAATTTCACGTCCATTTTTAAATAGTATCAGCGTGGGAATGCTGCGAATAGCGTAACGAGCGGCCAACCCTTGCTGTTCTTCCGTATTGACCTTGACCAGCCGTATTTTGGGTTCAAGGATGGCGGCTGCCTTGACAAATGCCGGTGCCATCATGCGGCACGGGCCGCACCAGGGCGCCCAAAAATCAACCAATAGGGGAATATCGCTGTTAGCAATATGGCGGTTGAAATATGCTTCGGAAAGTTCAATCGGTTGGGCAAGAAATAATGCTTGATGACAGGCGCCGCACTTGGGTGAGGCATTCAGGCGATCCGCCGGTACCCGGTTGGTCGCATGGCAGTGAGGACATACAATATGAACAGACATGATATGTTTTTTTTTATCGTAATAAGTTGCTAGAGCGGATTTAATCCTGATGTAACCTGATAGTTTTTAGTTGCGCGCGGAGATGTTCAATTTCTTCAATCATATCGGCGACCAAGCCGGCCAATTCCGGATTACATTCAAAATCCCTTTCGATCGCTATGATTCGTTTGACACGCATAAAGGCACGGCTATCGAATATCCATGACTCCGGTTCGGCATAAATGAAATCATCATTGTGCAGTAAGCCCCATTGTACATGTTCGATTACCCATTCGCGCGTAACCTGGCAGCTTCTCGCCAGTTGTTCCAAATCAAGCTGGGTATCCTCAAGCAAAGTAGCATCAATTTCGTCCGCCATAATTTACACTCCAAGATGTTGACGTGGATTGAACGCGAGTTCTCGCGCCATGGTTTGATATAGTTCGCGCGCTTTTTCTGTTGCGGCAGGCGGCAATATTACTTCCAGAACCAGATACAAATCACCGGGTGTGGCAGCAGGAATGCCTCGTCCTTTCCAGCTAAATTTGCGCCCGTCTTGTGCATTCTCCGGCCCGCGCACTTCAACTATGCCATCCGGTAAGGGGGTTTTAATCGTTGCACCCAGCATGGCTTCCCACGGCGTAATGGGTAACGTGGCATAGATATCTTTATTTTCGATCCGGTAACGGTTATGCGGTTTGAAGTGCACTTCCAGAAACAAA
This sequence comes from Nitrosomonas sp., assembly GCA_008015565.1. Classification (GTDB taxonomy): domain Bacteria; phylum Pseudomonadota; class Gammaproteobacteria; order Burkholderiales; family Nitrosomonadaceae; genus Nitrosomonas. The sequence continues at coordinate 5,095 of SSFV01000014.1, forward strand.
TCGCCGGCAGCTTCTCCGGTATGGCCTGGGCCACCCTGACCGGCAAGACGGATCACTTGGCCGGTATATACACCTTTAGGAATGCGCACATTCAGCGTATGTTCCGTTAGTACGGGGTGTCCCTGATTATCCAGTTTCGGCATGCGCAGAGTCAAACTACGCGTGGCACCGTGATAACTATCTTCGAGATCGAGCAGAATCTTGGCATGGTGATCTTCGCCCCGCATGCGATGGTGAGTTTGCCGTGCACCCCCCATATGCTTGCCGAATAATTCGGCAAAGAAGTCGCTGAAATCGCCAGCTTGCGCGCCATTGAATCCTCGTCCGCTAAATTCAAAACCGGTATCCCAGCCCGGTGGCGGCCGGAAATCGGCACCGGCCTGGAATCCGCCTCCTTGACCTAATTGATCATAAGCAGCGCGCTTTTCGGTATCAGAAAGCACGGTATAGGCTTCATTGACCTCTTTCATTTTTTGCTCGGCATCCGCTTCCTTGGAAACATCCGGATGGTATTTGCGTGCCAGGCGGCGGAAAGCTTTTTTGATTTCGTCAGCCGTTGCATCGCGCGAAACGCCGAGTGTTTGGTAATAATCCTTGAATTCCAAAATCATTCCTCCCTGTTGTGACGATGTCACTTCATCAATTATTACCGCTTTAATCCGAATAGGGAAGCGGCCTTGTATTTACAAATGGGTTACTGTCTTTAGCAGGGTAAATGGGATCGTGCGATGAATTTATCAAGCGGGTTAAAATGGCCCGCTAATTTCAAACGTGACGCCATCTTCATTCCGTCCGCTTTTGCCACGCTGCGAACTGAAATACAGGCGTGAACCGTCTGGACTGAAAGCGGGTCCAGCGATTTCCGACCGGTCGTGACCAACTAACTGCAATAATGGCTGAACCTTATTATCGGCTAGTACGACGATTTGCATATCATCGCCATCTTCAGCCACCAGCAATTCTCCCGCATTATTGCCGGTAATATTGTCGACTCCCGAGAGTACCGGTGAGAAATGCAGCGCGCCATTGTAAATGATGCTCAGAAGGCTTAGCCGCGTGTCATACGCCCACACGCGATTGTCACCTTTGGTTGCAAAATAAATATTACCCTGGTGATACCAAATGCCTTCACCTCCATCGAACGGGGTCGCCCGGGTTATTTGTTTGCGCGTAGGTGTTTTCGTCGCTAATGGATCAGGCAGATGATGCCAGCGCACTTTTCCAATCGAGCCGCCGATGACCTCGGCAATCTCCAGAAATCCGTTGTCCAGATTGGCATTTCCCGCAGCGTCCACGGTCTGTGCAGTAAAGCGGTATAAGCAACCATCGGATTCATCTTCAGTAAGATAAAGTTGATTCCTGTGGGTGTCGACTGCCACCGCCTCATGCTTGAAAACACCCAGCGAATTTCTGACTTGCGCTGTTTTCTGGCCAAAAGGATCGCATTCCCATACCCGGCCCTTGTCAATTTCTTCACAGGATAACCAGGTTTGCCACGGTGTATGACCGCCAGCGCAATTACGGCTGGTTTGACTCAAAATAGAGTAGGCATCAACGATATCGCCTTGCGCGTTAAAGCGTAACACGCCAACTCCACCTTTTTTATCATCGAGTTCGCTATTGGATACATAAATCCAACCACCCTTAGATGCGGCAAATACTGCTCCGCCATCCGGTGCGGCGTGCCAGGTATAACCAAAAAGCTTTTCACCCGAACGGGCCACGATGCGTGAAGTAAACCCTACCGGCAAACATACGCCGTTATGATCCGGCGGCAGTAGTCTGCCGCGTGCTGCCAGGGATGCCGACAACGATGACGCTTTGAGCGGGGAGGGTAGTAAAGTATTACCCACAAATGCACCCAGACTTAAGAAACCACAATACAATAACTTGCGGCGTTGCAAATCGAATGACTTCATTTTGAAATAGAATGTTCAGTTTTCTTGGTTCGGCATCGCTTCGCGCTTTGAGTGAAAGATCGTTTACAATGGTTACACGACTGAAAATTTAATGACACTTTCATCATGCTTCAAATATTAAAATCAATTGTATCCCTGTTAATGTTTCTAATCGTATTATTTTTTATCCATACGATGCTAACGATTACTACCAGTTTTCCAATCTGGTTGAGCCCGGCGATTGCAGTTTTCTGCGCCTTGTTTGTGGCCTGGTTTGCTTGGAATCTGGTTTCGGGAAAAAGAACCGGTATTTTTGTTGCCGTTACCGGCGGCGCTTTGATTCTCGGCGGAGTGTTTTTTGCCGTGGGGTTCCTTGGCCCGATGATTTTCGCCAAAGATACCAGTCAAGGGGCGATGATCGGAATTTTTATTGCGGCGCCACTGGGCTTGATTCTGGGCGCGATCGGCGGTTATGTTTATGTTTCGGGGCAGAGTGCCAATGAGGAGAGTGGATGAGTTTAATTGGATAAAGCAACAAATAGGCGGCGGAAACGCGCTGCGGCGGAACATTATGCGGTGACGCAGCACGGACCGGCATATTTGACAGTAAAATTATCATGACCAAAAAATAAGCCAATTGCACCAGATATAGCCACCAATTACTGTTTTTTTTCATTTTGTCCCTTACAGATTAATTTTGATCTACCAGCTAAGCACCTAGACCGGATTCATATAAAAAACATCACATGGCGATTCCTTGCTGGGTACTGAGGCTTTCTATGGCAAGTCATAGCAATTATAAAAAATGACAATTGAGGCAATGCGCTAAATAGAGGCATAAAATCCAGTATTTACAATAAAATAATTGATTGATGCGGACAATTTATAATGCGCGGCAAGTTTGATGCTTATTTCGCCGTGTTCTGAGACGGGTAATTCGTGTGCAAATTTGCAGAAAAGCGATGAAAAAGCGCGCGTTGAATAATGAGAGGTTGACAGCTAATTTTATTTGCCATGTGCTATTAACAAGCCTTACCTAGGATTACGATTGATGATGCATCGGGTTAACTCAAATTCTTCGCTACAGAAAAAAATATTGGTTTTTTTGCCGGCAATTCTGATTGGGTTTTGTTTGATATTGATCGGATGCTATGTTGATTACTTGCGTACACGCCATCTGGAACACGAATCACACGTCGCTGCATACAATAAATTGAATCTTTTGCGCGCGACGCTGGAAGCTGCTGTTACCAGCAATGTGCAATTGGTGCAAGGTTTAGTGGCGTCTATCTCAGCAGAACCGGATTTATCGACTGAGAAATTCGCAGAACTGGCGCGTTATTTGTTCAATGATCAGTCGCAACTACGCAATATTAGCGCTGCACCGGATTTGGTGATTCGCTATATGTATCCGCTGGTCGGCAATGAGGCAGCAGTGGGTCTTAATTTCCGCCAGCACCCTGTGCAACGCGAAGCAGTGTTACGTGCCCGCGATAGCGGCCGCATGATATTCGACGGTCCGGTTGATTTGGTGCA
>SSFV01000070.1 GCA_008015565.1 Nitrosomonas sp.
ATAAAAATATCGATTATCAAAAAATTGTAACAAAAAACATTTTTGGTATTGATATAAATAAAAGTATTGCAAGGATAGCCAAAATGAAATTGCTCCTAGAAGCAAATGGAAAAACAAATATACTTTGTACCAGCTCATTAGAAGATTTGGAGCACCTAAAATTGATAATTGGGCAACAAGAAGGCTTTGATTTGTTGCTTGCCAATCCGCCATTTGGCGCAAAAATAAATAACCCCGCTACTTTGCGATTGTTTGATTTGGGGCATAAATGGGTTGCCTCCTCTAAGCCCTTCAAGGGAAAGGAAGCCCCGAAAGGAGAAAAAACAATTTGTCAGAAATCAAATACCCTACACAACAACCAATCTGCTGAAATTTTATTTATTGAACGTTGCTTGGATTTGTTAAAGGAAGGCGGGCGTATGGCAATTGTTTTGCCAAATGGTAATTTTGAAAATCCATCATTAGAATACCTACGTTACTATATCAAACTTCGCTCAAAGATATTGGCAATCATCCACTTACCACAAGAAACCTTTATCCCTTTTGGTACAGGCGTAAAAACGTCTTTGTTGTTTCTGGAAAAAGATACCCCTAATCAAGCAAAACAATACCCAATATTCTTTGGGCGAATAAAAAATTTAGGTTACCAGGGCAATAAAAATGGCACGCCCTTGTATAGGAAAGATAAGTTTGGGCAGGTACTAAATAATGAAAATGGAGTGCCTATTTTGGAAGAGGATTTTACTGAGATTTCAAAGCAATACAAAATCTTTCAAGAAGGAAAAAAAATAGAAACAAACAACTCATTCTCAATCAATTATGACGAGCTAAATGGGCGTTTTGATTATGATTTTTACGCACCTGAGAACCGAAAATTGCTTGAAAATCAAGCGGATAAGAAAGCCATACGCTTAGGCGATATTTGTGATATTGTAAAAGTAAAAAGCAAAAAATTGAAGGATAAAAACTTGACTGTTGAATACGTCGAACTCTCTGACATCAATACACATGCTTTTGAAATTATCAATACAACTACTTATCCGACATACGAGTTACCAAGTCGTGCCAGTTACGAGCTGCAAACCGACGATATTATAACGGCTATTGCAGGTAATTCGGTGGGCACTCGGAAACATACAACTGCCTTAGTAACCGACGAATACGAAGGTGCGATTTGTACGAATGGGTTTAGGGTTTTTAGAAACTACAAGATTGACAAGTATTTTTTATTATATTTTTTAAAATCCGAAGCCTTTTTAAAGCAAATGTTTATGTATCGTACGGGTGCAGCAATTCCGAATGTTTCTGATAACGACTTAGCCAATATTTTAATTTATTTGCCGAACGAAGAACAACAAGCCTATATTAGCAATAAAGTAAAACGAGCGTTTGAATTGCGCAAGGCTTCAAAATTAGAGTTGGAGAGTATAGAAAGCCATGAAATAGGGGTATAATACCGCATCTACGCCCAGCACCCATAGACACCGCGCCACCGTAGAAGCCAAGGGTCTTTCCATAGCTCTTGGTGCTTCGGAAATTTAGTTTTGCCTACTAATTTTCATTTCAGGTAGCTATTGGTTTGGTTTTCTAATTTTGCGTAAAAAATTAACCTGAGCATATTACTCGCGCCCTTGCTACAATTTATAACACAGACCATTAGGATATCACCCCTACGGGGCTTTTGTTGCTATGTCGTTCTTTATTTTCTATTAGCATAAGCCTCAATCTCGGTTTAATAAGGCGTTTTGTCGGTTTTATTGCGCCAAGTATCGAACAAATACAGGGCTTCGGGGCGCATCTGCGGTATGAAAGGTATGCGGCGCACCGATAGCTTGATATTGATTTCGTCGTAAATAAATTGGTCGTCAAATCCCGCTTGAGCAGCGTCGTGGCGCGTACAGGCGTAGAATACGCGGTCGGGACGCGCCCAATAGATAGCTCCCAGACACATTGGGCAAGGTTCGCAGGTGGTATAAAGGTCACAGCCCTGCAATTGGAAATGCCCCAATACGGCACAGGCTGCTCGGATAGCTACTACTTCGGCGTGTGCAGTGGGGTCGTTGCTACTTGTCACGCGGTTGCTGCCCGTAGCAATTACGCGCCCTTCACGCACTACAAGTGCCCCAAAGGGACCGCCCGCACCCGACACGATGCCCTTATGTGCCAAATCGATGGCTTGCTGCATAAAATCGGGTGAAAATGATAGGTTAATAGGAGAAATTGGCATCATATTGATAATGGCTGATATTGCCCGATAGTTTTCAGGTTGCCCCAGCTCGAAAAAATTATGAGCAGTTCGGCAATTGAAGAGCAATTGGTTTATGGTGTAGGGGATAATTATAGGCTGCTGAGTATATCCACGAGTGCAAAGTTAAGCAATATGTATTTATCTATTACCTGATAGCCGCAATAGAACACAATAATACTTACCTTTGCCCGCATTATTGCCATGCCTAAGCAGAAGAGTATCACCCATATTGTAAGCCTCATCGTCGAATCGAAAAAAGGCTTTTTATTGCTGCGCAAACCTACACGGCGCGGGGGTAGGTATTCGCTGGTAGGCGGACGGGTCGAAAAAAACGAAGCGGTTATCGGGGCTTTGGTGCGCGAGACCTACGAAGAAGCAGCCATAAAAGTACAAGCCCAAGACCTGCGCTTGGTACATGTGATTCATCGAAGACGCGAGCGACAAGACTTTTTCCATTTCTTTTTTTATACCCAACAATGGACGGGTAGCATACGCAACCGCGAACCGATGAAATGCGATGCCTTAGTATGGTATAAGCGCGACGAGCTACCTTTCGACACCATGATGCCCGCTATACGATGCGGCATAGAGAGTTATTTGGCAGGCGAACAATATTCAGAACTCGGTTGGCAACTCAAAAAAAAACCTAAATAACCGATATCGCACCTCGCTACCGCCACAATACTTTCAAAAAATCGCACCTACGCACAATATCAATTATCAACGCTAATCCTGTTACGAAATGTCTAATTTTGCGGTATCACGACCAACCTCGGTGCGCCGCATCGCCATTACAGGTCCCGAATCAACGGGAAAAAGTGCTTTGTGCGAACAATTAGCACGGCATTTCGACACGGTATTTGTGCCCGAATACGCGCGATACTATATCGCTCGACTACAAAGACCCTACCAAGCTGACGATTTAGCTACTATCGCCTACCGACAAATGGCATTAGAAGACCGCTATGCCCAACGCTATGCTCGTAACAGCTATTTGTTGTGCGATACGGATATGACCGTCATCAAGATATGGCACGAACACGCCTTTGGGGCAATGCCCGACTGCTTGGTACAGCTATTCGAGGCGCGGCGCAATAACTATGCCGCCTATTTGCTCAACGATATTGACCTACCTTGGCAGCCCGACCCACAACGCGAACACCCGCACTTGCGTCCATTTTTTTTTGATTGGTATCATCAATTGTTGCAACAAAATAGCGTGCCCTTTGCCGTAGTAAGCGGTACGGGCGAGGCGCGGATAGCCAATGCCCTGCAATCCTTGGCAAATATCGGGTTGATATAGCCATAAGGGTCAATCAGCACTGCCCAAACACTAATAGTTTGATTTTTAAGTTTTATACACTTACCTTACAGGGGTTTCATGCCTACGACATTCTCGGGATTGTGTCTATTAGATGTTATCGATGTAATATGTTTATGTCACCTTAAAAACAAAATATATTGAATGTTTTTTATAAATTATCGTAAATTATTGACAATCAGTAAATTATATCTTGTATAAATTCCCCCTCTTTGAGGGGGTTAGGGGGAGTTCTTGAACTAATATCTCAATTACCTAATGTTATTTCCTAAGTCCTAACGCTTGGAAATGGATACACAGCAGACAAAATTAATACTCAAACTTAAAAATCAGACCACTAATATTGGGCGATAATAATGCAAAAGCGCAAAAAATTCGTACTTTGTGGTGCTAATTTATTATCCCTTGCTATCCAACACTAAAAACTAAAAAGCAACCATGCGTTTATACCTACTCGATTCTTTCGCGCTTATCTACCGCGCTTATTTCGCCCTTAACAAAACCCCCTTGGTCAATTCTAAGGGTTTGAACGTATCGGCGATTACGGGTTTTGTCAATACCTTACTCGACATAACGACCAAAGAGAAACCCACTCATTTAGCTGTTGTATTTGACAGCAAAGGACCCACTTGGCGCGAGATAGAATATCCCGATTACAAAGCCCAACGCGCCGAAATGCCCGAAGACATACGCTCTGCCCTGCCTTGGATAGAACGTATCGTACAAGCGATGAGCATACCTCTGCTACAAGCCGACGGCTACGAAGCCGACGACATCATAGGCACACTTGCCAAACGCGCTGCCGACGAAGGTTTTGCGGTCTATATGGTGACATTTGACAAAGATTATGGGCAGTTGGTCGGTCCCAATGTGTTTATCCACAAACCGCCTTACTTAAAAGCCCCGCGCGAAATTATGGGGACAAAAGAGGTGTGCGAAAAATGGGATATTGCCCGTGTAGAACAAGTAATTGACCTGCTGGGCTTGATGGGCGATACGTCTGACAATATTCCTGGCATAAGAGGTATAGGCGAAAAAACTGCCGTCAAACTGCTCAAAGAATTTGACAGCATCGAAAACCTACTCATTAATACCGAACAACTAAGCGGCAAACTGCGTGAAAATATCGAAGCAGGGCGCGAGGCAGCTATCATGTCAAAGCGTTTAGCTACTATTTCGCTTGATGCGCCCGTGCCTTTCGATGCCGACCAACTATCTATACAACCCATCAACCGACCCGCCTTAGCCGCTTTGTTTGCCGAACTCGAATTTCGCACACTCGGCAAACGCATATTGGGCGATGCCTACGACCCTAACCAACCCAACGGCGGCATTACAAACAACGATACGACAAACAATACATCGGCAAACAATAGTACCGCAAGCACTTCAGGTGCGCCCGATTTGTTTAGCACTACCCTTGTCGGCAGCGATTTGTTTAGCCAAACAAATACCGATAATGCCGCCTCTACTGCCATAGGACGCGGCTACTCGGCACGCAATACGCCCCATGCCTACCAAATAGCCGATAATCCTACCGCCCACAACGCGCTATTGGCTGCTTTGTTGGCACAAACTCTCGTTTGTTTTGATACCGAAACGACCGATATAGATGCGCTGAACGCCGAAATTGTGGGCATGTCCTTTGCTTGGCAAGCACACGAGGCTTGGTACGTACCAATGCCCACCGACCGCGCCGCTGCTACCAAGTTATTGCATTTGTTCAAGCCATTTTTTGTCCACGAAAGTATTGCCAAAATAGGGCAAAATATAAAGTACGACCTATTATTGCTCAAAAATTATGAAATCGAACTGAGCGGGACATTACACGACACTATGTTGGCACACTACCTTATAGAACCCGACATGCGCCACAATATGAACTTCCTTGCCGAAACCTATCTGGGCTATACGCCTATCAGTATCGAAGAATTGATAGGCAAAAAAGGTAAAAACCAACGCTCCATGCGCCAAGTTCCCTTAGAACAAATAGCCGAATACGCCGCCGAAGATGCCGACATAACCTTGCGTTTGCACCAATACCTCTATCCACGCCTGACCGATGTGGGTTTGTACGGACGCATAGAAATGCCCTTAGTGCCCGTATTGACCGATATGGAGTACGAAGGTATTGCTATTGATACGGCATTCCTGAAACGTTATTCGCAAGATGTAACCGCTGAACTACTACGCCTAAGCGACGAGATATTTGCCATAGCAGGCGAACATTTCAACTTAGATTCGCCCAAACAATTAGGAGCTATTCTGTTCGATAAACTGCAAATACCCTACGAACGCAAAAAAACCACCACAGGTCAATACTCTACCGACGAAGAAACATTACAAAGTATAGCAGCCAACTACCCAATAGCTGCCTTATTGCTCGACTACCGCGAACTAAGCAAATTGCGCAGCACCTATATCGATGCGTTGCCACAACTGAAAAACCCGCGCACAGGTAGAGTACATACGACCTATAACCAAGCCGTAGCTGCTACGGGTAGGCTTAGTTCTACTGCGCCCAACTTGCAGAATATACCTATTCGTACCGAGCGCGGGCGCGAAATACGCAAGGCTTTTGTGCCGCGAAACTCTGATTATGTATTGTTGTCTGCCGATTATTCGCAAATAGAACTGCGCATTATGGCGGCTATGAGCCAAGACCAAAATATGCTGGCTGCCTTTGCCAACAAAGATGATATACACCGCGCTACGGCGGCAAAAGTATACGGCGTAGCGATGGAGGAAGTAACAAGCGAAATGCGCCGCCGTGCTAAGATGGTCAATTTTGGTATTATTTACGGCATTACCGCCTTTGGTTTAGCCCAACGCTTAGGCATTCCGCGCAGCGAAGCCAAAACTATCATTGATGCCTACTTTGCACAATATCCTGCCGTAAAACAATGTATGGATACGTCTATTGCCACTGCCCGCGAGCGTGGTTATGCCGAGACCCTATGCGGCAGACGGCGCAGCCTACGCGACCTGCAATCGGGCAACCCCACCGTGCGCCAATTTGCCGAGCGCAACGCCATTAATGCCCCCATACAAGGCACCGCCGCCGATATGATAAAAATAGCTATGATAAACATACACGCCGAATTGCGCCGCCAGCGTCTGCAAACACGCATGTTGCTGCAAGTGCATGACGAGTTAGTGTTTGACGTACCCAAGTCCGAACTCGATATAGCCCGCCACATCATCGAACAAGGCATGATAACCGCCTTGCCTCTGCCGAATGTTCCGATAGAAGTGGGTATCGGAGTAGGAGAAAATTGGTTAGAGGCACATTAATGCTTGAATAACTATTTTTTTGAAATTTTTATTCTAATATTGCACAAAAGATGTAGCTTCGCAGCATTAGAGTGCTTTACTTAAAGGTGTAGGGAAGTAGATAAGTAACTTCAGGAGGAAAGTTTTTGTCCTTACATAGGTACGTAGATGAAAAGATACACATTTCCTGTTAGAAAAACAGGCGAGGGTATTGCTTTAAATCATTCAAAAAAATATTATACATTAATTCATATAAACAAAATTAATGCAAAAAAAATTAATGTTTTTGGGAATTGGAATTTCTCTAACTTTGTTTATTATTATTATTCAATATAAAAAAATAAGCAGGTTAGAATCTGATATCAGCCAATTGAGCTCAGACTTATTTCGTTGCGAACGCCAAACTCAAAACCTTGAGGCTGAACTTTCTGGATGCCGAGGAAAACTTGATGATTGCCAAGATGAGCTTGATGATTGCCAAGATGAACTTGACGACTGTGGAAGCTCGCATTATTGGGATTGAAAGATATTATGGCTACCCCAACCTATCGCAC
>SSFV01000094.1 GCA_008015565.1 Nitrosomonas sp.
ATTACCAAGTGCTCAACAAAATAATTGAAGATCCGCTTTATAACTGACAACTGTTATTTCGCTATCACAAGAAATCTTGTAAATTACAAACTAAATTAGCCGGGTTCAGAATTCCGTTCATTGAGAAATTCCCTTCGATTTGTTGTCTTGGTGTTTACCTCAAAGAAAAAATATCTGAGAAGATTACCTTAGATAGTGGGAACTTTATCGTGCATTCATTCACAAATTAATATTGATATTAAAGTGATCTTTATATCAACGCGTGAAAATCCGCATTGAATCCAATCTCAGCCACACCGTAGTTAGGTGATTCTTTTTATTCATTATTTAAAAGAGGTAACAATATGAAATTATTAAAGGTTATTGTCGCTTTAAATATTTTTGCATTTTTTTTGGCTTCGCTAGCAATCGCTGCAGATATGAATCCACATACCGCCGAAGCCATAAAACACGCAGAATCAGCACAGACACACGGCAAATCAGGGCACACTAAGGTATTACTGGAGCATGCGCAGGAAAGCCTGGCTCATGCCAAAGAAGCCGAAAAGGAGCTTACTGAAACCCAGAAGCAACATATGGCTGAATCAATCAAACATTTGGATGAGTCAATCGCACATGCCAAACAGGATCATGCCGATATAGCAACCAAACATGTAACTGAAGCACTACAGCACATGCGCGAGGCGGCGGAAAAATAACCTGACTCAAAATGTATGAAAAAAAGCGGATCTTATTTTATCCGCTTTTTTATCGATTGTGATTCTAAGACTACCGGATCGGAATTGAATGTCCAACTACATTAAGAGAGGATCTACCTGATTGATCAAGTCTGAACTAATCCCCTACCCCACCTGATACACTAAAAACTTTTATTCCGAAAAGAACTCACGGGCTTTATCCATCCACGATTTTGCTCTAGGGCTGTGCCGGGAACCATCTTTGAGGCTAATTGCTTCTAACTCTTCTAATAACTCTTTCTGGCGTGCTGTTAATTTAACCGGCGTTTCCACAACAACATGGCAAAGTAAATCACCTTTGTCATGGCTACGAACCCCTTTAATTCCTTTACCTCGTAAACGGAAAATTTTGCCTGTTTGCGTTTCAGCAGGAACTTTAATCTTCGCATGCCCTTCCAAAGTAGGCACCTCAATTTCTCCTCCTAACGCCGCCACACTGAAACTGATGGGAATTTCACAATGCAGATGATCACCCTCACGGCGAAAAACAGAATGGGCTGACAAATGTACAACCACATATAAGTCACCAGGCGGTCCACCGTTTAAGCCGGCCTCGCCTTCACCTGAAATGCGAATGCGATCACCGTCATCCACCCCAACAGGAATTTTCACATTCAGTGTCTTGTGCTGTTTGACACGCCCGACACCATGACAAACTGAACAAGGCTGTGTGATGATTTTGCCATTACCTTGACACTTGGGACAAGTTTGCTGAATTGAGAAAAAACCTTGCTGCATTCTTACTTGCCCATGGCCATTACAGGTTGGACAAGTTTTAGGGGAAGTGCCTGGCTTGGCACCATTACCATGACAGGTATCACATTTTTCCAGGGTAGGAATGCGAATTTTTGTTTCTGTACCTTGGGCTGCTTGCTCTAATGATATCTCCAGGTTATAACGTAAATCAGATCCGCGATGCATATTCGATCGCCCGCTGCGAGTGCCAAAAATATCCCCGAAAATGTCACTAAATGCATCGCTGAAACCTTGCGCGCCAGCACCACCTGCAGCATTGCCATTAATACCGGCATGACCCAACTGGTCATAGATAGCACGTTTATTTGCATCGGTTAACACTTCATAAGCTTCTTTAGCTTCTTTGAACATTTCTTCCGATTTAACATCACCCGCATTGCGGTCAGGGTGATATTTCATTGCTAACTTACGGTAGGCTTTCTTGATCGTATTTTCATCAGCATCACGACCGACACCAAGGACTTCATAATAGTCACGCTTATTCATAAAAATTTCCTACCACCGCAATTAAAATCATAACATCATGTATTATAACAAAAAAATAACACAAATACGCAGAGAACATAGAAAGAATACCAAAGTTTTCATTTCATGCCTCTGCGTCCAGCTTGTACCGCGACAATCGTTATTTCTTATTCTTAACTTCTTCAAATTCCGCATCAACAACTTCACCTTCGACCGGTTTTTCACTTTTACCGGTTGTAGTTTCGGCACCTGGTTGCGCCGATTGATCCGTTTGTTCTTTTTGTTGATACATTTTCTCAGCCAATTTATGCGAAGCTTCGGTCAAAGCTTGTGTTTTTGCATCAATATCCTCTTTTTTATCAGTTTTGAGCACCTCCTCGGCTTCTTTTAACGCAGTTTCAATTTTTCCTTTTTCTGCATCATCGAGTTGATCTCCATATTCTTTCAAGGATTTCTTAACAGAATGAATCATGGCATCACATTGATTCCGACTAGAAACCAATTCCAGTGCTTTATGATCCTCTTCCGCATGCGCCTCTGCATCTTTTACCATGCGCTCAATCTCATCATCCGATAGACCTGAACTAGCCTGAATCTTGATTTTGTTTTCTTTGCCTGTGGCTTTGTCTTTAGCCGATACGTGCAAAATACCATTCGCATCAATGTCAAATGTTACTTCAATTTGCGGCATTCCACGGGGTGAAGGTGGAATATCACTTAAATTGAATTGCCCCAAGCTTTTGTTGCCCGAGGCCATCTCGCGTTCACCTTGCAAAACATGGATAGTCACTGCTGTCTGATTATCTTCCGCAGTAGAAAACACTTGCTGCGCCTTCGTTGGAATAGTAGTGTTTTTTTGAATCAGCTTGGTCATTACTCCGCCCAGTGTTTCAATACCGAGCGATAAAGGCGTTACATCCAGCAACAGAACATCTTTCACGTCACCCTGTAAAACACCGCCTTGGATAGCCGCACCGACAGCAACCGCTTCATCGGGATTCACATCTTTGCGCGGTTCTTTACCAAATATTTCCTTAACCTTGTCCTGAACTTTGGGCATGCGTGTTTGACCGCCAACCAGAATCACATCATCAATATCCGATGCACTCAAGCCTGCATCCTTCATAGCAGTACGGCAAGGTCCAACAGTGCGTTCAATCAATTCTTCCACAAGGCTTTCCAATTTGGCACGGGTAATTTTGACAGCCAAGTGCTTAGGACCGGAAGCATCTGCTGTGATATACGGTAAGTTAACTTCGGTTTGCTGACTGGACGATAATTCAATTTTGGTTTTTTCCGCAGCGTCTTTCAGGCGCTGTAATGCCAGCATATCTTTTTTCAGATCAATACCGGTTTCTTTCTTAAATTCATCGACCAGATACTCAATCACCCGTGAATCAAAATCTTCACCTCCGAGGAAAGTATCGCCATTAGTCGCCAAGACTTCAAATTGATGCTCACCTTCAATCTCAGCAATTTCGATAATTGAAATATCAAAAGTTCCACCGCCCAGATCATATACCGCAATTTTCCGGTCACCTTCTTTCTTATCCAATCCAAAAGCAAGTGCAGCAGCAGTCGGCTCATTAATGATACGTTTCACTTCCAATCCGGCGATTCTTCCCGCATCTTTTGTTGCCTGCCGCTGTGAATCGTTAAAATAAGCAGGTACCGTAATGACCGCTTCGCTAACTGTTTCACCTAGATAATCTTCGGCTGTTTTCTTCATTTTCAGCAACACTTGCGCAGAAACTTCGGGGGGCGCAATTTTTTTGCCACGAACCTCTACCCATGCATCATTATTATCGGCTCTGATGATAGTGTATGGCACCATTTTGATGTCTTTTTGCACCATATCTTCGTCGAAGCGGCGCCCAATTAAGCGCTTCACCGCAAATAAAGTATTTTTTGGATTAGTAATCGCCTGCCGCTTCGCCGAAGCACCTACTAAAATTTCTCCTTCTTCAGTGTATGCGACAATCGAGGGAGTGGTGCGAGCACCTTCGGAATTCTCAATAACCTTAGGTTTTCCGCTTTCCATTACGGCTACACAAGAGTTGGTGGTACCTAAGTCGATACCAATAATTTTTGCCATGTTTTAGATCCTTTTAAAAATTGATTCAGCTTTTTAACTGATCTGAAAGTGGAGATACTTGATAAAAAATCAAGAGTCTTTTGCTTTTGAAACTGATACGAGAGCAGGACGAATTACGCGCTCATGCAGTTTGTAGCCTTTCTGCATTACATCAACCACGGTATTAGGAGCCATCTCAGAATCAATTGTGCACATTGCTTGATGTTGATGCGGGTCAAATTTTTCTCCTTTCGGATTAATTACCGCAATACCAAATTTATCAAAAGCACTCATTAATTGTTTCTGCGTCAGTTCCATACCGTTTTTGAAACTCTCTAAGCTTGCATTTTCAACTGTTAGTGCCGCATCCAAACTATCCATCACACTCAATAATGAATCTGCAAAATTTTCAATGGCATATTTATGTGCATTAGCCACATCGGCTTGTGCACGCTTGCGGATATTTTCGGTTTCGGCTTTTGCTCGTATCCAGGCATCATGATGTTCTGCCGCTTTAATTTCAGCTTCTTTCAACAAATGCTCAAGGTTAGATGATTGTTCCTTTTTCGGTTCAGTAGGAATTGTTGCATCGTTAGTTATGCCAGGAATTTTGGTTTCCTCTGATGCAAGTGACGTTTCTACTTGATTTGACTCTAAATTGCTTGAATTTTCTGAACTCTGCATTTTACCTCCTAATTAGTTAGAAACTAATATTGGGTCACAGATTTCAATTTCAAGCATTCCAACAAAATAATTTACAACTATATGAATAATCACTTCTAATCAAAAAGATTATTCGTAGAAATGATTAGAACGTTGATTGACGCCTCGCGCCAAGATATTTGCTTTTCCGATATAATTTTGAGGGTTCATGGCAAGTAAGCGCTTTTTCTCATTTTCTGGAATGCCTAGATCAGCAATGAAACGTTGAAGCGCTTCTTTAGTAATACCATTCTTACCACGCGTCAATGCTTTTAGTTGTTCATACGGGTTCGCTATTTTATAGCGCCGCATGACAGTTTGAATGGGTTCGGCCAATACTTCCCAGGCATTATCTAAATCATTTGATAACTGTGCCGGATTAGCTTCCAGCTTATTCAATCCCTTAGCACATGAATCATAAGCTAATAGCGTGTGTCCTAATGCCACCCCCATATTGCGCAACACTGTCGAATCCGTTAAATCCCTTTGCCAGCGCGAAACCGGTAATTTCTCACTGAAATGTCTTAGTAAGGCGTTAGCTATACCCAAATTGCCTTCGGAATTTTCAAAATCAATTGGATTGACTTTATGTGGCATTGTGGAAGAACCGACTTCATCGTCTTTAGTTTTTTGCTTAAAGTAGCCGAGTGAGATATATCCCCAAATATCGCGATTAAGGTCCAACAAAATTGTATTAATTCGTGCATAGGCATCAAATAATTCTGCAATAGCGTCGTGGGGTTCAATTTGTGTTGTATAGGGATTAAATTGCAATCCGAGCCGCTCAACAAACCGTTGTGCAAATTTTTCCCAATCAAGATTTGGATAAGCCGATAGGTGCGCATTGTAATTTCCGACCGCACCGTTGATCTTTCCTAATAACACAACGGTAAGAAGCCGTTTTTTTCCTTGATACAACCGATAAACTGCATTAGCCAACTCTTTGCCCAAAGTTGTTGGACTGGCTGGCTGACCATGGGTCCGTGACAACATCGGTAAATCAGCCAATTGTTGCGCCAGTTCTGCCAAACGATTGATTACTGCGTCAAGAGCAGGAAGCATGACTTGTTCCAAACTCGATTTGAGCATCAGGTTATAGGCTAGATTATTGATATCTTCAGAAGTGCAAGCAAAATGGATAAATTCCGCTACTTGAGTGATTTCTGCATTGTTGGAAAATACTTGTTTTAACCAATACTCAACCGCTTTTACATCATGATTAATTGTACCTTCAATGGCTTTAACTGCTTCTGCATCCGCCACCGAAAAATTTGCGACCAACTCATCCAATTGCGCTTTAGTTTTAGCAGTAAAAGATGATACTTCTTCGATTTCTGGCTCATCGCTTAATGCATTAAGCCAAGCTATTTCGACACAAACCCGATGTTGAATCAAAGCAAATTCACTGAAATAATTTTGCAGACTCTTAGTCTTGGAACTGTAGCGCCCATCCAGTGGTGATAATGCGGTAATCGCTGAAAATTTCATTTGGTTTAAAAGTTCTGGAAATTTTCATTTTAACATGGCGTTAAAAATTTAACTGGCTGGAAAGCCGATAACAGCATTACGGAATTACAAAAAAATGCTATTGATATCTTCGAAAATGAGGGATTATAAGTGCTATTCCAACTACCTAATCCATAGGACTAATTGATACTTATAGCTCACATTCAACTGCTACGGAATTTATCAGATGGTGATATTTTTGTAGCAGGAAAAATTTTCTCGTGAATTTCTAATAGTGTATAAATTTCCTGTATAACCTCAAGTGGAAATCCTCTCCTATTCCGTTCCTTCTCAACCACAAGGAGCTTATTTACGTATGCATAAATCTCTTTGTAGCCCCAATGCAATTTAATCATTTCAACGACTTTTGGGTAGCTCAAATCTAATTGCGAATCATTGTCGCCTAAGTAGACTTTAAATTCTTTAATTGAATTTTTCAATGACATGATATATTCCTTAACTCAGTAAAATTCAATGGACAAATGCGCCTAAAATAAACCGGGATGGCTGCTTACTTTTATTTCTGAGTTACGGATTTATTTTTATAAAGTTAAATAAATCTATGCTAGTAGTAAGGCCAATGAAAATATTTTAAAGTAAATCAATATAAGTGAACAGCCTGGAGTATGACTAAATAATTCCGCAACATAATTTTTTGAAAACAACTTCATGAACAAAACTAAAAAAATTAAAATATTATTTGTCTGCATGGGCAACATCTGCCGCTCCCCAACTGCCGATGCGGTTTTCCGCCACTATGTCAGATCTGCAGGGGTCGATCATTTGATCGAGGTAGATTCGGCTGGAACGCATGCTTACCATATTGGTAATCCCCCGGATGAGCGCTCACAGCGCAGTGCATTGAAGCGCGGTTACTTTATGGACGACCTGCGCGCACGAGCTGTAGAATCGCATGATTTCGATGAATTCGATTACATTCTGGCTATGGACATGGAAAATTTGAGGCTATTGCAGCAACGCAGTCCTCACCACCATCATGGCAAAATTCATTTGTTTATGAAATATGGCGAAAGCTACGATGATAGTACGGAAGTCCCCGATCCTTATTTCGGCGGTCATCAAGGTTTTGAATTGGTGTTGGATATGGTAGAAGAAGCCAGTCAAGGCTTACTCAAACATCTAAACGAAACCATCATTTTGAACAGGAACTTCTCATGAAAACAAAAGCTGCCGTCGCCTGGAAGGCAGGCGATCCGCTAACTATCGAAGAAATCGACCTGGAAGGCCCAAAATCCGGTGAAGTACTGGTCGAAATCAAGGCCACCGGCATCTGCCATACCGATTATTACACCTTGTCCGGTGCCGATCCTGAAGGCTTGTTCCCTGCGGTTCTCGGCCATGAAGGCGCGGGTGTGGTGGTCGATATCGGCCCGGATGTCAAATCTCTACGCAAAGGCGATCACGTGATTCCGCTGTACACACCAGAATGTCGCGAGTGCAAATTCTGCTTATCTAAAAAAACCAATTTGTGCCAGGCGATCCGCGCCACGCAGGGTAAAGGTCTGATGCCGGACAACACGTCGCGTTTTTCCATCGATGGTAAACCGCTGTTTCATTACATGGGTACTTCCACCTTCTCCAATTACACCGTAATTCCTGAAATCGCATTAGCTAAGATCCGTCAAGATGCACCGTTCGAAAAGGTATGTTATATAGGCTGTGGCGTTACCACCGGACTCGGTGCGGTGATTTATACCGCTAAGGTCGAAGCCGGTGCCAACGTTGCTGTTTTCGGCCTGGGCGGCATTGGGTTAAATGTGATTCAAGGTGCGCGCATGGTCGGTGCCGATAAAATCATCGGTATCGATATCAATCCGGAACGTGAGAAGATGGCACGCAAATTCGGTATGACACATTTTATCGACGTAAACAACGTGCCCAACATCGTCGACGCCGTAGTACAACTGACCGACGGTGGCGCGGATTACAGTTTCGAGTGTATCGGCAACACCCAAGTGATGCGTCAAGCACTGGAGTGCACGCACAAGGGCTGGGGGCGCAGCATCATCATTGGTGTCGCAGAAGCCGGCGCGGAAATCAGCACTCGGCCGTTCCAGCTTGTCACCGGGCGTAAATGGGAAGGCTCCGCATTCGGCGGCGCGCGTGGCCGCACCGACGTGCCAAAAATCGTCGATTGGTATATGGAAGGCAAAATTGATATTGACTCGCTCATCACGCATACTTTACCACTGGATAACATCAATGAAGGCTTCCGCCTAATGAAAGCTGGCGAATCAATCCGCTCGGTAGTAATTTACTAATAAGTATGACAGCTCTCGAAACTCGCAGCCTGCACCGCTGTTTTGATGGCATCCAAGGCTACTATCAGCACTTTTCCAAGGTCATCGGCTTGTCAATGCGTTTTTCCGTATATCAACCGCCACAAGCCGCACAACAACGCGTTCCAGCGCTGTTCTTCCTTGCCGGCCTTACTTGCACTGAAGAAACCTTCATGATCAAAGCCGGAGCGCAACGTTATGCCGCCGAATACGGCCTGATGCTGGTATCGATGGACACCAGTCCGCGACAAACTGGCATTCCCGATGAAACCGAGACCTGGGATTTCGGTGCCGGCGCGGGATTTTACTTGGATGCAACGCGAGCTCCCTGGTCACAGTACTACTGCATGGAAAGCTACATCACGCAGGAATTGCGCAACATCATAGTCGAACAATTCACCGCGGACCCGAATCGCATCGGCATTTTCGGTCACTCGATGGGCGGACACGGCGCGCTGACCCTGGCGCTGCGCTACCCCGAACTGTTCCACTCGGTTTCCGCATTCGCACCAATCTGCGCCCCAATGCGCTGTCCTTGGGGACAAAAAGCATTTCGCAACTACTTAGGCGAAGATCAGCAACTTTGGCGCAAATACGACGCTACCGCGTTAATCGAAGACGGCCGCCGTGTACCGGATATATTTATTGATCAAGGCTCGGACGATCAATTTCTGGTGGAACAGCTAAACCCTAAAACCCTGGAAAAGACCTGCCGCGGAGCAGATCAAAAGCTCACATTGCGCTTTCATAGCGGCTACGACCATAGTTATTATTTCATTAGCACGTTTATTAGCGAGCATTTGAGATATCATCGCGGTTTGCTGACCTAATTAATGGCTTTCTAGCCGGATTAAATAAAAATTAAATAGATTAATCGGCTTGAAATATACGAAATACCTTGATTGGAAATATATCAACAGATCATTGAGAAACACTGCACTTCCAGGTCGAATCCGTTCCAGCACTTAATTCACTTTCTTCATTAAATAACATGTAAGATTTCTAACAGACTATTGCATTACGTTTCCGGGCATGCTGATGTTCGGCATAAGCAGGTGAGAAACGCTGTTCATGCTTAATAAATGAGCCACTTGTAAATTTTTTTACACCGCAACTGTAATCACATAGTTTTTCACCGGCCTGTTAATGGGGTATGTAATTTTTTATCAGTTTGTAAAAAAGTTTAAAGCTATTGATGCCGCCACGTCGTGCCTTGCGCACTATCTTCGAGAATAATCCCTTGTTCCAGAAGATTCTTTCGAATCAGATCTGCTTCAGCATACCGGCCTTCTTTGCGTGCATTAATTCTTTGTTCAATTAATAGTTCGATCGTATCTCTTGTTAAAGAATTGGATTCGCACATAACGGCTTTATTTTGCAAATAATCTTGCGGATTCTGTTGCAGTAAGCCTAAAAAGCTTCCCAACCTTTTCAATAAACTTGCACTTTCTTTCGAACCTGACTTATTAATATCGCTGGCAAGTTCAAATAAGACGGAGATCGCTTCGGGCGTGTTGAAATCGTCGTTCATCGCATCGCGAAATTTCCTCGCCACGGCATTGTTCCAATCTATTTCTGTTACCTCGGTTGTTTCAACATCCTTAAGGGCGATATACAGCCGGTCAAGTGCCAATTTGGTATCTTTAAGATGTTGATCAGAATAATTTAACGGACTGCGATAATGTGCTCGCAAAATAAAAAAACGTATGACTTCTGCTTGATAGTGTTTCAGTATTTCCCGGACTGTAAAAAAGTTTCCCAATGATTTTGACATTTTTTCATTATCAACTCTTACAAACCCATTATGCATCCAATAATTCACAAACGGATGATCATGCGCTCCTTCACTTTGCGCAATTTCATTTTCATGGTGCGGAAATTGCAAATCTTGACCACCTCCATGAATATCAAAATGCACCCCTAAGAGCTGCTCGCTCATGGCTGAACATTCAATATGCCAGCCAGGACGCCCTTTCCCCCATGGAGAATCCCAGCTGGGTTCACCAGGCTTTGCCGATTTCCACAAAACAAAATCCAAAGGATCGGTTTTATTCGTATCAATCTCTACACGTTGACCAGCACGCAAATCATCAAGAGATTTGCCAGAAAGTTTTCCATATTCGGGAAAACTATGTACCGCATAATAAACATCACCATTACTGGCTGGATAAGCAAGTTTCTTATCAACTAAAATTTGAATCATATGAATCATTTGTTCCACATAGCTTGTTGCACGCGGTTCATAGGTAGGGTGTGTAACACCCAATGCAGCAGAGTCTTCATGCATAGCTTGGATAAAACGGCTCGTTAGAGTCTCAAATGATTCATTGTTTTCTTGCGCACGCTTAATAATTTTGTCGTCAATATCGGTAACATTGCGTACATAAGTCACCGCAAAATTTTCAGCCTTGAACCAACGCACCACCATATCAAATACAACCAATACCCTGGCATGACCTAAATGGCAATAATCATAAACAGTCATACCACACACGTAAATTTTTACTTCTTGGGGTACTAATGGCACGAAATCTTGTTTTTCACGGGCGATTGAGTTATAAATTTTAAGCATAGGGAAAGGGATCGATAAATTGTAGAATTACTTATCTTCTCGATGAAATTTTAGATATACTCGGACTCAAAAAAATCATAAAATTCGTCGAGTATAACATAATGCCAGAATCAATCACTTACCCACACTCTAGAACGTTCTTAACAGGTTTACACATGCGCAACCAATTCAGCCAAATTATATTTTTTCTTTTTTTGTTTATTGTAAGTCTGAGCACCCAAGCCGAAAACACAAAGGTTGAAATAAAAACAAACCATGGAAATGTGATATTGGAGCTTTATCCTGATAAGGCACCGATAACCGTGCGTAATTTTTTGCAGTATGTTGATGACGGATTCTACAAAAATACTATATTTCATAGGGTAATACCTGATTTTATGATCCAAGGCGGTGGTATCGATACATCTTTTTCTCAAAAACCAACGCGTTCTCCCATACAAAATGAAGCGGCTAATGGTTTAAAAAATGAAACAGGAACAATCGCAATGGCACGCACATCGGATCCCCATTCTGCCACGGCGCAATTCTTTATCAATGTAGCAAATAACGATTTCTTGAACTACAAAGCGCCCAGTCAAAGCGGATTTGGCTATACGGTATTTGGCAAAGTAATCAGCGGAATCGATGTGGTAAAAAAAATTGCAGCAATGCCAACTGGCCCCAAAGGTCCATTTTCTAGTGATGTGCCTAAAACCAGCGTAGTCATTGAAGATATGATTAGAATCCCAACAGTAGAAAAATAACTAATTAAATAAGGACTTATATGGTTAAAGTAC
>SSFV01000132.1 GCA_008015565.1 Nitrosomonas sp.
ATTGATTTATAGGTAAGAATAAAGTGAAAATAGATTCTTGAAAAGATTCCATAAAATTAAAAAGTTTTTATTAGCGTAGTTACTACGAATATCTTAATTTAAATTTCTATTAAAGTTCTTGACAAGAAGAATTAATAACACTTGAGGATTTGCTAAAAATATGAGCAAATCCTTTTGGCTGCTATTTCAGTACGATTAAGTCAAACGCTTTACTGTTGCTCAAGAATCTTTTATTTTTCTTATTTGTTCTTGCTTAACAATATAGCGTTGGATCATTGCTTCTGTTTTTATTGGTAAATCTATAAATTGACATCCAATACGGTAATATAAAATCCCGTTTTGAGATTGTATTGGATAGGTATTTTTAACTTTTATGGTAGTATTAACTATACCAATTTCAGGGAGTGAGATTTGACAATTTTCGTATATTATTCCAGGTTCAAAATTAATACTAGTATTTTGATCAATTGCTCCCATTCCACCACAACTAATATCGAGTAATGTAATCTCGGTATTTATAAATCTATCATCTATTTGGATGGGAATAATGCATTTGAGGGGTTTTACGATGGGGGTTGGGATTCGGAAGCTATCTCTTCTTTGGATACGTAGTAGGTATTCTGGAAGATTAACCGAGAAAGCATCTTTCCCTTCAAATTCTATTTTACGAATATTTATGCAAGAAAATTCTATTTTGATTTTATTTTGAGTAGTAATAAACATCAACTCTTTGGATTGCAATGCTTGTTGGCTTGTCTTTACATTAGCACCATAGTCTAATACCAATTCTTTTTCATTAGCATTTATAGCAAGAATAGTTGTTAGTATGAAGTTATTGCCGTGACCGAAATATAGGGTGGCTAAAGATTTTGATTGCATGATTTTTCGCAATATAAATAAAATATCAATATCCGAATAAACACGAAAATTTTCATCATCTGCGAGTCTTGCTGGCTCTAGCATCCCAAATTCTGCAATATTTTGATCAGTTTCTTGCATAATTAAATATCATCAAAGTTTCTAAGAATTGTTTATAAAATATTATCTTTTACTAAATATTTCATTTTTTCCTGATCGAGACGATAAAGCCAGGCTAATAATTCGGCAACTGCGACATATAGTTGTGGGGGAATACGTTCGTCAAGATTAACTTGCATGAGTAGCGAAACCAATTCACTTGACTCATGGACATAGATGCCAGCTTCTTTTGCACGTTTTATGATCTCTAATGCAATGATACCTCGGCCTTTCGCTACAACCTTAGGGGCCATTTGACCTTCTTGATAGGCGAGTGCGACAGCGCTGCGATGAGACTCACTCGTTGTCATCGCTCTGAACCTCAAGTGATTGGATCGTTAATCCAGCAGATTGCATGTTAGACGCAAAGGGTAATTGATTATTTTTCAATAAGCTAGCAGTCTCATATTCAGAAACATCTATATTAATTTTTATGTTATTTAAATTTAAAGAAATTTTTGCTGTGATATTGCCGAGATGAGGCATAGAGAGGCGAATTTGCGTTTGCCAATATATAGCATGGTTGAAATCACTTTTGTCAGTGTCATCAACTTGCTCAAAAATATCCCATTCCATCTGTTGATTTTTCCAAACTTCTCCTTGCCAATACAGATGACCAGTTTCTAATGTAGTTAATTGCTGTAATAATATAGGCATATTATGAGTGGATATAGAAATATCAGCATATTGGGGTATAGATTTGGTTGTTTTAGTTACTTCTGCTGCTGGCATTAGCTTGTTTTGAGGTTCATTTTGTAAATTCTCAAGAGTGTTTGCTCCATAGATCCATTGTGCTAGGTGTGATTCATAGAATAATCCACTTTGTGAAATTGCTTTCTGTAATAAACTGGGTAATTCACTCCTATTTATTAATATTTCATTAGATATTATAGGGGAGCTACTAGTAGTAGACTGGAATGTTTGCGACAAAGATTGATTTAATGCGCTCTGCATGAGCATACCTAAAAAACGGCCCGTTGTACTGATTGACGTATGGTTTATATTAGTTTCTAACGAAGCTTTGCTTGCAATAAGAAATTTTAGGTGAGGTTCATGGGTGATAAAAATAACTTCTACTTTATTGCCAACTTGAAAGTTATCCGGTAAAGGAATTTGAATGAGTTTAGCCGCAATCAGAACTTTGGCATTCCCATTTGATAAACGCGCTTCCACTAGGGCTTGATATTTTTCGCCTTGTTCAAAAGAAACGGAAGGATTTTGTGAATCTAGAATTGCTGTTATAGGTGTAACAAGCTTTGATTGAATTAGATGAGTGATTAAATCAGTTGGAGTTGTTGTTGGGGGCACGATAGTTTCTCTGGAAATAGCTCATCTTAGTTATAACTCTAACTATGTATTCTTAGTGGATTGATATGCCAGTTGAAGACTACGCGATTTGTCATTAGTATGCAGCATATCTTGTAATCTGATCATCCAGGAGTTAGTAATTGCTTTAATTTGTGCGTCATTATCTAGGATTTGGTGAATGAGTCCTACCTTAATTTGTCGCAGTTCTTTTTCCAATATAATTGTCTCACTGTTTTCATTTTTCAGTACTTCTACTAAATTTCTACATTCTTGCTCTAGAGCTACTAATTGATCGCATTCCTTATTATTGGCAGCAATTAGCATTTTGTCAGTGATTGCTAGAATAGCCTGATAGGTCATAATCACTTGTGTGTTATCCATATTCTAGAAGAGAGTAATCATTAAGTTGTGACTGTTTGTGTTGCAGCGGTATTTTTATTGGGCTCACCAATCTTTTTCCAGGCATCGTGCAATTCGAACAACAGTCCATCTACTTCATCTACTATTTCAACGTTATCTTGAATATTAGCAATTAACAATCGATGCGCCATATATTCGTAAAGGGCTTGCAGTTTAATTGCTAGGTCACCACCTGCGTTCATATCTAGGCTGGCTTTTAGACCATGATCAATAATCATAATAGCTTTAGAGATCATTCGTCCTTTTTCGGAAATTTCGTTGCGATGCATATGCAATCTAGCTTTGGCAAGAGCTTCTTGTGCTCCTTCAAATAACATTAATATGAGTTTGTGCGGATCCGCTGATTGTACGCTTGTCTCAACGCCAATTCTTTGATAAGCCGAGACTCCATTGTTTATTGCGGCATACATTTTTGTTCCTCACTAGTTTTATGAGACAGGCAATTTATTTGCTTGTGTTAGGAAGTCTCGACAATTGCTGTTGCAAAAAATTACTGGTTTGTGTCATGCCTGCAATCATAGAGTCTAGTGCAGTAAATTGAGCACGAATACGCTTTTCAACATCTACGAGGCGGCGGTTCAATGCTTCTCTTTGATCCTCGATATCTTTTATTGAAGAATTGATACCGTCAATACGACTATCGATTAAACGATCATCAAGAATTTCATTTAATAGCATATCTAATTTTGCTGCGAAACCATGTGCAAAACTGATATCTCCTCTTGCCCCGGTACTTCCGCCAGTAATATTTAAGACGAGTTCATTGCTGTCTCCACTACCGGTTAAAATTTGACCGGAGCCAGTTGCTGCTATGCCATTGATTGTTCCCGCAACATTTATGCCATCATTTTCAATTGGGGTGCCAAATAAATCTGCTTTTCCGTTTCCTCCAGTAATTGAAACAGTAGATGCAGAACCATATTGATCTGAGGTAATAGTGAGTATTCCGGCAGACTCTGATAATGTAACACTCATACCAGCAGATGAAATCGTGGAGTCACCATTAATTTTTGATTGAATCTCAGCGGCTAAAGAAGCTGGTGTATAAGTTCCATCAGCAAGAGTTACGTTAATAGTCTCACCGTTAATATTAAGTTCTAACTTGCCATTGATACCAGAATTTATTGCTAATACGGCTTGTGTGCTGCCGATCGCTTTTCCTTGTGTAGCTAGTTGACTAATATTTAGGGAATATTTTCCATTCAGTGTGGTAGATCCGGCGCTGATGAAAGATACTTGACTGTCACTGGTTTTTCCAACAGAGGCAAATAATGTTGAAATATCTTTTGTCGGATCGTTAAGTACTTCATTTAGTTTAGATGAATCAAACTTAAGCGTGCCATCTGTTTGGAAAGAGATACCTACTTCCGATAGTAAACTTAGACCTCCACCGGCAGTTGTTAATGGGTCAGAAAGTGCACTACGTAATTTTGTTTGTACTGATCTTACAGTTGAATCACCTGTCAGAATCGATGCTTGCTTGGTTGTTGCATCATATTTTGAAAGATCAGTTATTGTTTTATTTAATTCATTGAATGATTTAACGAAGGATGATAATGCACTTTGAATGCTAGCACTGTCGCGAGACAAATTCAGTGTGGTTGCGTTACCCAAATTGGTTTTTAGTAAATCAAGTGTAACACCCTCGATTGCATCGGTAATTTTATTGGATGCTTTGCTGATTGAAATGCCATCGATAATCAAGGTAGCATTCCTGGCTGCTACCGTTTCGGTAAGATTGGAGATGCCACCTGCCGAAGCATCGTAAGCGAGTTGTGAAAGCCCAGAATTATCGGAGTTATTGTTGTCTGAGTCTATCGTCGTAATTTTTAAGGCATTACTTAATCCAGTGTCATTTGCTGAGATTACTAAACGATTGCCCAAGCCATCATTAACAATACTCGCAGATACCCCGGCATTGGCCTGATTAATTGAGTCGCGCACGCCTTCAAGTGTTGAATTAGAGGATGAAATAATTATAGATTGAGCGGCTTTCTCTGGGTTGAGTGTAAATGTACCGTTTTCATAAGTGCCAAATTGAATGGTTATCGTACCATTTCCTATTGTGGTATTAGTTGTAGTGAAATTTGAAGATTTTAATTTCTGTGATTGTGCAAGTGTCTGAATCTCTAATGAATAACTTCCACTTATCGCGGATGATGCGGCACTCACATTCGCTAATGAAGTATCAGAAAGATTAGCCGAAACAGCACTGTATTTTTCCGGATTTGCCAATGCAGCTACGCTATTTTGGAAGGAAGCTATAGCACCTTTTAAACTACCAAATGCACTTAATTTTGTTTGATGAGTAGCTTCTTTGTTATCTAAAGCGATTAATGGACGGCGTTCTAAGGCCATCAATTGGCTAACAATATTATTGACATCTAAACCTGAACCGATTCCTGGTGATGAAAGCATTTTGTTAACTCACTAATCAAAAGTAAAAAATGTTTTTTTATTATGCTTGACCGTTAAATAATAATCCCTGTACCTTCTCTAAGGTACGGGCTATTTCAATTGCTTCTTCAGTCGGAATTTGTCTGATAATTTCTTCAGTATGTGTGTCCATAACTTTAATAATTGTTTGTCCCGTATCTTTATCAATTGAGAACTGCAAATTCCGCGCCAAGTTATTAACGGTGCCCTGAATTTTCTCAACAGCTTGTTTTAGTTGGTCTTCTGATCCTGAATTATTTCCAGCTTTGGTTATTGCTGGAGTTGACAGCTGAATTACATCAGAAGAGGCTGCTGCTTTGGTGTGAGTACTTGAAACTGCTATCGAAGGTATGGAAAGCAGACTACTTCCATTTAATTGGCTGATACTCATGATTCAACTCCTGAAAGCTAAAATGATCGCGGGTCTATAGAAGTCCCGCGTATCATTAACTTTATCTATTTACTAGCCATGTTCTATTTGTTTAGCTACTTATCGCAACAGTGAGAGAACATTGTTAGGTAGTGAATTTGCCTGTGCGAGAATCGCTACACCAGCTTGCTGTAAAATCTGTCCTCGTGTCATATTAGCTGTTTCAGATGCAAAATCAGCATCTTGAATCCGACTACGGGAAGCTGATAGATTCTCGGAAGCGCTCTGCAAATTCGCAATGGTTGAACTGAACCGATTTTGAATCGCACCTAAGTCGGCGCGCGCCGTATTAATTTGACTTAATGCGGCATCTAATACTTCAATAGCCGTTTGTGCACCATCGGATGAAGATATGTCTGTTAGGGCAAGAGATTGAAAAGAGCTAGTGTCGGTTGCCGCGGTAA
Source organism: Nitrosomonas sp. (assembly GCA_008015565.1). Lineage (GTDB taxonomy): Bacteria > Pseudomonadota > Gammaproteobacteria > Burkholderiales > Nitrosomonadaceae > Nitrosomonas. The sequence goes on from SSFV01000132.1 coordinate 6,016, forward strand.
AAACATCTGTTTCTGCATTGGTTGCAATAATTTGCCCTTCGGAACTAGTGAGTTCAACCGTACCGACAGCTACAGCATCAGAATCTTGAGCTGTTCCATCATCTAAAGTTGTTCCACCGAAATCAATTGTTTCACCTGCACCGCCATCATAGGTGTCAATGATGATATCGCGACCATCCGTGGTACTAAGTGTAAGCTCTGATTTATCGCCAGCAGTGGTAAAAGTGGCGGTAATGCCCGTATTGTTTTGCACACCATTAATTGCCGCAGCTAGCGCACTAAGATCATTGGTATCTGTAATATCCACAGAAATTGCTTGAGCTGCACCTGTTCCTCCAGTTAAATTAAAGCTAATAGTTCCTGCTGCACTTATGGAGCCAAGTGTTGTGCTGTTAGTTGCGTTAGCTGTAATACCAATACCAGAGGCGGCATCATTAATAGCAGCTGCAATTGCATCAGCACCAGCATCAGCTGCATACCCGATACTACCAACAGTTCCTTTGTTAGTAGTTAATGCTAGATCAGTTTCTTGACCTATACCATTGGCAGTAGCACCTGAGACAACTGTACCTACAACCGAGCCGCCAGTTGTAAGTGTATGACTACCTAATCCAGTTGAACGAGCATCCAATATAGATGAGATATCGATGGTCTGATTAGCGTTAGCTCCTACTTGAAAACTTTGGCTCTGGAAAGAGCCATCTAACAAATTTAATCCGTTAAACTGCGTTTGGCTCGCAACGCGAGTAATTTCAGCAGTAAGTTGCGTGACCTCTTTTTGAAGTGAAGCGCGGTCACTGGCACTATTCGACGCATTCGCTGATTGAACGGCCAGTTCGCGAATACGTTGCAAATTGTTGCCAATTTCACCAAGAGCACCCTCAGCAGTTTGTGCTAATGAGATACCATCATTTGCATTACGAACAGCTTGATTTAAGCCACGAATTTGTGATGTCATTCTTTCTGAAATTGCTAATCCAGCGGCGTCATCTTTAGCACTATTAATACGTAGGCCTGACGACAGGCGTGTTAGCGATGTATTTAATGAATTTTGCGATGTATTTAAATTACGTTGAGCATTTAATGAAGCTACGTTAGAGTTAATTATTTGTGGCATTTGGGTTCTCCTTTCTAATGACTATCTAGTTGGCGTAATTGCCGGTTCCGTTGGTTTTCCTTGCAATCCAAGAAGGTATTTAACCGCCGTTGATTGCAGTTATCGGATACCATTTTGAAAAGTTTAGAATTTTTATTGCTATGTTGTTGCCTAACCGGTTGGTTTTTTTAGTTTATTTGTGATAGAAATTTATTTCTTTCTGGTAAATTTATCTTGTAAAATACAAAAATAATTCAGGAAGTTAATTAATAAAATCGATCCGTGTGAGTGGTTATTTGGCTTCAATTTATAAGGTACGGAAATGTTCAATGAAGAGAAATTGAAGATTTTAATGGTGGAACATTCCGAAATGGATACCGAATATATTTTGCAATTACTTGTTCAAGGTGGTTTCAAATTAGAGTATTTGCGTGTTTCAACTATCAATGACTTATATGATGCGTTTTTAACCAGAAGCTGGGATGTGATTTTATCTGATTATGATTTGCCACAACTCCATGTAGAAAACGTATTACATGCAATTAAAGAGCAGGATCTAGATGTGCCGCTGATCGTTGTATCCAGTCGCGTTGGTGAAGAAGCGGCTGCACATATCATGGCATTAGGTGCATATGATTTTATGATGAAAGAGAATCTTTCAAGATTGGTACCTGTGATTCGACGTGGTTTACAAGAGGTGAAGAATTATCAACATCTTATTGCTATACAGAGCGCGTTACAAAAAAGCGAAACACTTTTTCAAGCTATAACTTCTAATCTTCCAGGGGTTGTTTTTCAATTCGTATTAACTGCTAAGAATGAAACACATTTTCTTTATGCGAGTGATGCAAGCGAAACTTTGTTGGGGTTGACACCTCATGAACTTAAAGATAATCCAGAATTATTTCCGGCATTAATTCTGACGGATGATAAAAAATCCTATCATCAATTACTAATTGCATCGGCTGAACAGCTTTCAACTTGGAATTGGGAGGGCTGCATTCAGGCAAAAGGTGATGCTGATATCAAGTGGATCAGTTTACGTGCAACACCTAGAAGAATGCCGGATGGTGCAACAGTCTGGGATGGTATTATGATCAACATTACCCGAAATAAATTAACAGAACGTGAAATAGTGCGTTCGCGTGAACAGTTAGCTGAATTATCTTCTTACTTACAGAGAATCAAAGAACAAGAGCGAGCTCGTATTGCTCGCGAAATTCATGATGACATCGGAGGAACATTAACTGCTATTAAATGTGAATTATTTCCATGCATGAATTTACCTTTGCGAAATCCCGAATTTTATCAACGGAAAGCAAAATCTATTGAATGCTTAGTAGATCGAGTAATGGATAGCACACGTCGAATTTCTTTGGATTTGCGTCCGGGAATTCTCGATTGCGGCATTGTCGCTGCAGTGCAATGGCAAGCAAAAGAATTTAGTGATCGAACTGGTATAGCATGTAAGGTATCGTGCCATAATGAAGAAATACCTTTGGATTCAGATTTGGCAATAGCGATTTTTCGTGTTTTTCAGGAAACGCTAACTAATATTTCCAAGCATGCTCAGGCTTCTCATGTTCAAGTTAAACTTGTAGAACTGGATAAATTGATTCTTCTGGAAGTAATTGATAATGGTCGCGGAATTACCAATAATGACATGGAAAAACAAAATTCTTTCGGAATAATTGGAATGCGTGAACGCTGTCAGCAACTAAAAGGGAATTTTCATATTTCCGGAGATTCCGACAAAGGTACAAAAGTAACTATTCTTATTCCTACAGGTAATTTTGGGAAGCAATTTGTGCATGAAGTTAAATTAACCAGTAATTTAAAAAAAAATACAATCTAACTGTATGATGTACAATGAAGTTTCATTGTTTAGATAGTTGGGGATTTACATGATTAGTGTAATGATTGCTGATGATCATGCAATTGTTCGACAAGGATTAAAGCAAATACTCAGCGAAACTGATGATATTAAAGTGAGTGGTGAAGCCGAAACGGGATTTCAGGCAATCAAAATTGCGCGCCAGCATAATTTTGATGTTATGTTACTGGACATTTCCTTGCCAGATAGAAATGGTATCGAAATTCTGAAACAAATTAAAAAAGACAAGCCTGATCTTGCGGTACTTATGCTCAGTATGCACAATGAGCACGAATTCGCAATTCGAGCATTAAAAGCCGGTGCATCAGGTTATCTCAATAAGCAGAGCGCACCTGCGCAACTTGTTGTAGCAATTCGCCAGGTGGCAAGAGGGGATAAGTATGTTAGCCCAGCGGTTGCCCAAGAGTTGGCAAATATTATCAATACTAATTCAGATAAACCTCTTCACACCACTCTGTCTGACAGGGAGTATCAAACATTGTGTTTTATTGCCGCGGGTAAGACGCTGTCAGAAATATCTGCAGAAATGTTTTTGAGTCCAAAAACAGTTAGTGTTTACCGCGCACGATTATTGGAGAAACTAAAACTATCCAACAATTCCGAATTAATCCGCTATGCTATCAAAAATAAGTTAGTCGACTGAAATATCATGCCAAATTCTTTAGAGTATATCTATGAATCGAGATAAAATTCTTACTCCCCTAACACTTGCTCGAGAAACATTACAGCAACTTTCATCGCAAAAAATCCCTCCTACACCGGAGAATTACCAAAAGGTTTACAATCAGATCGCAGGCATATCAGAACATACTGATTTTTTGGAGGCTACCGATGTTTTGAGAGATCTTATGTCTGGATTGCCACGGCACACTCCAGATTTAATTAAATTTGCTAATGCGTTAGATCAGGCGCTGGAAATTAAAGATTGGAGTCAATATAAGGCTATATTTAATAAGTTTATCGAAACTGAACTGAATCTAGTTAATAAAGCTATTGAACATAATGTTAGGACAACTGAATCGGCTACTTCCTGGGGTAATCTGATTGAAGCTTTAGTTAGGCAAATGGAAAGCGGTCATGGTGTTTTAACTATCGCTAAAAAAAGAGCAGCGCTCAACCGCGTTCTAACCAAATTTTCTTCGAATCCACTGCGGTTATACAGCAAACTGGAGGCTTTGATCGATTCATGGCTAAAATCAATAAACTCGTCTATGGACTCAATTGATAATCATGAAGAGGCCTCATCATCAATTTCACGAAATGAATTACCTGTGCAAAACGGTCATATAAACGATTCTGGAGCAAATTCTCAGGATGTGGCATACCATTTTGTTGCTAAATTACTAGAACTTCAGGTACAAATGCTTGAAAGTATTGTGGATATTTGGCCGGATAACGCGGTTCTGGTTAAGGAAGCCAAGCAGCTCACACAAGATCTAAAAATAGCAAATGATAATCAAGCGCTGGAAAAGTGCATATCGAATTCCGAACAGATCTGCTTCAAATTCAAATTACAAGCTGAAAATACAACGAAGTTGCAGCAGGGTTTATTAAAGTTATTGAATCTATTAATAAACAGCGCCGGATACTTGTTGTCTGATGATCAGTGGGTAAAAAATAAAATCGCGCTACTGCAAGAATCCATTTCAAGACCACTCGATATAAGAGATATTGCGCAAGCTGAACATTATCTGGAGGAAATCGTTCAGCGCCAGGAAGAAATAAAGCAGCGTCTGGGGGAAGCTAAGTTGATTATGAAACAGATGGTAACCTCCCTGATAAGTAATATTGAGGAATTATCTGATTCTACTGGAGAATATCACGATAAGCTTGGGTACTATTCCGAAAAAATTAACCAAACCGATGATATCGAAGTGCTTAATCAATTTGTCGTAGAAATCATGGAAGAAACCAAACAAATGCAAAAAACTGCATTAAATTATCGTAACGATTTTCTGGCTGCTCGTGCGGAAGCTAGTTTAGCTCAAGATAAAATCAATCAGCTTGAAGCGGAATTACAAGAAATGGGCGAAAAAGTGCATGAGGATCATTTGACTGGAATTCTTAACAGGCGAGGTTTAGATGAAGCTTTTGAACGTGAAACTTCGCGTTCGGTGCGGCATCAAGCACCCTTATGCTTTGCAGTACTTGATATTGATAATTTTAAACAATTGAATGATACACACGGTCATAAGGTAGGAGATGATGCACTGGTATATTTGGTTGAATCCATAAAAGAGACTACCCGGCCAGAAGATATTGTGTCACGTTATGGCGGCGAAGAGTTTGTGATTTTATTACCTAACACAGAACTTGATGAAGCCATGCAGATTTTATCTAGAGTACGACGTAATTTAACAAAAAAGTTTTTCTTACATGATAACAACCGGTTATTAATTACTTTTAGTGCTGGCGTTGCGCAATTTCGTCCCGGGGAAGAGCAAGAAAGTGTTTTTAAGCGAGCAGATGAAGCTTTATACCGGGCAAAAAAAGGCGGTAAGAATCAGATACTCATTTCAGAATAATCCATCTAATTTCTTGCTATAAAATATATTGACGCACTTAAGATAGTCATGACTATGAAAGCTTAATTCATAGCTTTTTGTGTTTTTTTTCAAATTATGGCCTTGCAAAGGTTATCTTCTATTATCGGTAAATAGTACCGATTTTCCTTTTTATTCTTTAAATTCATTTTGGTCCTGCTCTGTTAACGTTGTCGACATGGCAGCATATGCCGGGATGGGTTCTCCTTCGCAATCCAACGAATTACCCCAATACCGGCATTTTCTGACATTTTATGGCATGAAATAGGAGGATTGCGATGCAAGAAGCTATTAAACAAAAGCGAAAAGGAATCCTGAGATTAATTAAATCATCAGACACGATCAAAAGTGAGCTAAAAACTATGGATGATTGTGACAATTACTATAAGCAAGTAGAGCGTTATGCCGATCAGATTCGGAAAACACATAGCGCAGATGAAATTATTAGGATTCTTGACATTGTTTTGTCTGAAACTAGGAGCTTAAATTTTGGCGATGAAATATACACTGCACACGAACAAGTAAAGCGAGCTGAGCAGAAAATTGAATCGTTAAAAAGTGAACTGGAACAACTCAGAGGGCTGGTACAGATTGATCAAATGACCGGTGCATTAAATCGTCGCGGTTTAGATGAGATTTTTAAACGTGAAGCAGCACGTGCAGATCGGAATGCGCAGTCATTAGGGGTGGTCATCATAAATCTAGATGATTTTAAGCAGATTAATGACAGCTTGGGTCATTCGTATGGTGATAGTGTACTGAATAATTTAGTAATGATTGCTAAAGAAACATTGCGCCCTAGCGATGTTGTGGCGCGATCGGGTGGTGAAGAATTTGTGCTTTTATTGCCGGATGTCGAAATGGAAGAAGCATTGACGATTATTCATAGACTTCAAAATAATTTGATGAAAAGTAGCTTGCAACAGATTAATAATCAATTAACTTCAATAACATTTAGTGCGGGAGTAGCGCTACGGACTTTTGGTGAACCTCAGCATTCCGTTTTAAAGCGGGCTGACCAGGCTCTTTACCAAGCAAAACGCACAGGAAGAAATCATGTAATTCCTGCGCTGCAGTGATACCTGAACATTCGAAGTTATAAAAAATATTGCTTGTTAGGTCATCAAAAGTGATTCGCTATCAGAATACTATACTGTCTTTGCAACATCATCTTTCTAAAAATTATTTTCATATAGACATTGAATTAATAATTTGTAAAAAGATTTCTGCAAGGACTTCACTGATCATATATCAATTGCGGATTGCAAAAAGAATTCAGGATTCGGGGATTTTTGTCTTTGCACTACCTTAAAAGAATTGATATTAAGCCGATGAGAGATTAGAAAATTTTGAATTAAACAGCATATTGTGCAGTGGAGGAGCGAATGGGTGGTTTTTTTCTTGGCCGGCAACCGATTTTAGATCGTAATCATAATCTAGTGGCATTTGAATTACTTTTTAGACAGGAAGAGACTGAAGAAAAGGTGACTGTAACAGATGATTTATCTGCATCAGCTAATGTCATCGTTAATGCATATGGTCAGTTGGGTATTCAGAATGTATTGGGCCGGCAACGTGGTTTTATTAACGCTAATCCAGATCTGATTATGAGCGACATCATTAGCTTATTGCCCTGCAAGCACGTTGTATTAGAAGTGAGAGAACCTGAAACAGTGAGTGTGGAATTTATTAAACGGTGTAATGAATTAAGACAAAAGGGATACCAATTTGCATTGGATAACATCATTTCAATAAACAGCAAAATTGAGCAGTTATTGGCAATAGTCAGTGTAGTTAAGGTAGATGTTCTCGCTCTTACAAAAGATCAGCTTGCAGAGCTTGTAACTAAGCTGAATCGTTGGCCAGTATTGCTTCTAGCATTGAAGGTGGAAAATCGTGAGCAAGAAACGCAATGCATGCAATTAGGTTTCCAAATGTTTCAGGGATATTATTTTGCAAAACCTGAAGTAATGGCTGTTAAACGCGCTGATCCAGGCAAGCTGTCGCTATTGAAATTATTAACGCTTGTGATGGGAGATAATGAGATTGAGGAGATCGAAAAAGAATTCAAACATCAACCTGGCTTAAGTTACAACCTTATGCGTATGGTGAATTCAGCAGCTAATGGTTTGCCACAAAAAATCAATTCCATAAAGCATGCAATCATGATCTTGGGGCGTAAGCAATTACAAAGATGGATACAGTTATTACTTTATAGCGCTAATCAATCTGACGATAGTATGTCAAATGCATTAATGCAAACAGCAGCAACACGAGGAAAATTTATGGAATTAATTGCTGTTGCTGAACGCCCTCATGATAAAAATCACCATGAAAGAGCATTTATGGTTGGAATCTTGTCATTGCTCGATACGCTTCTGGGCATAGAGATGCAACAAATAATAGATAAATTGGGTATTCCTGAAGATATGAGCCAAGCATTATTAACTCGGGATGGACGCTTAGGATTAGCACTAAAATTAATAGAAGCTAATGAAAAAGGTGATATTGCCATGATTCAATCTGTTTTAAGTCATCTCGATTTTCTAAGTTTAAGTGAATTAGCAGACATGGAAATGCAGTCAATTGGATGGGCAAATCGTATTGGAGAAGTTGCCAATTGATTTCTGGAATTTTTATGATTCTAGAAAAAGTATCAAACCGTGCTTTTTGTCTAGTAAATTCAGCTCACATTATAGTTTGTGATTCACAGGTTCTAAACTAAAGTTATTCTCAATATTGTCGTTAACATACTGACTAATATGATTATTTTATTCTGACTAAATGCTGTTGATAAAGTAAGGGGATTTATATGGCTGAGATGCATTCGGGTGACGAGACTGATAACTTTTGCTCAAACCAGTCAGTGACAGTTGGCCTGAATGAGGTTTTATGTATTACTGAGGCCGAAGTGTATTTTAAGAATATAAAGTTGGAATTGAATCAGATTGATCGATTGGTTTGCGACGCTGTAAATAATCTAGTTATTAATTTTAAGTATATTTCTAAATTGACTAAGTCACATCATGAAATGGTATTAGCGATTGAAAAAATGGCTATTCCCAAAGGGAGTAAACCTATCCTTGAGCTACTAGAGAAACAAATGGTAATAGCCGACAAAATTGAGCAAGAACTTGATGCAGCGATCACCTCGCTACAATTTGGAGATTTAGTGACTCAATTGCTTACACATACAACACGGCAAGTAGAAATCCTAAGTACGGAATTGCAACGAATTGACCTGAAGGGGAATTGGAAAGCTGATATAGCGACATTGGAGGCAATGCAAAGGAAAATTTCATATGCAGTCAATGTGGCACAAACAGAAAACGAGAGAAAGCCGGTTGTGCAGCAAGGCATGCAGATGGGTGATGTTGAACTATTTTAATAAACAAGTTTGAGAAGCTGTTCATTAAGAAATTAATAATATGAGCATGAGGAGTGAAATAGATGGCTAAAACGATACTTGCGGTAGATGATTCTGCGTCAATTCGCCAAATGGTTTCATTTACGCTAAAAAATGCAGGCTATGAAGTCATTGAGGCAGTTGATGGTCAGGATGCACTGGATAAGGCAAATGTGCACGCTGTAAATTTAGTATTAACCGATATTAATATGCCACGCATGGATGGTTTGAAGTTGCTCGAATTATTAAGAAATTTATCTCACTACAAAACTATTCCAATTTTGATGCTGACGACTGAGTCTGGTGATGAAATTAAAGCAAAAGGGAGAGCAGCGGGTGCGACCGGTTGGTTAGTTAAGCCATTCGATCCTAAACGATTATTAGAGGTAATTAAAAAAGTTATCGGTTAATTTTTTTAGAAAAGAAAACTATTGACCGAGAATTCAGATTTTAAGCATCTTTAAACTGGTCTTTTTTTGTTTAATTGATTAATTAATGCTAGACAAACCATAACTGTATCTAGGAATACCTATGAGCACTGATCTTGAACAATTTTATGAAATATTTTTTGAGGAATCTTCAGAGTTATTAGCAGATATGGAAGCATGCTTGCTAAGGCTTGATGTGAATTCACCTGATTTAGAAGATTTAAACGCCATATTTCGAGCTGCGCATTCTATTAAAGGTGGAGCAGGCACATTTGGTTTTACAGATATGACGGAGACTACGCACATGTTGGAAACATTATTGGATAAATTACGCAAAGGTGAGCTTGAAGTGCGAAGTGAAATGATTGATGCATTTCTTAAAGCGGGTGATGTAATTAAAGAGCAATTATCAGCACATCGTGGAGAAGGTCAAGCAAACCCCGAAGCAGCAACCGCTATTTGTGAGGAACTAAAACGTCTTAGTGAAGATGCAAACGTAAAAAAAGTGGAAGAATCTCCGGTTAACACTAACGCTTCAACTGCATTTGTTCCAAAAGAAAAAACGATTTCTTCAACAGAGAGTCAGTCGAAGCCTGCAGATAATATAGAAGAATATACACATTCATATTGCATAGAGTTTTCCAATCGCGGCATAAACGATACCGAAATACAAAACTTATTTACTAACCTAAAGCTGTTAGGTGCTTTGGAGGCTAACACATCAGATAATCTCGACGAAATTTGCAAATTGACACTTAAGACCAGCAATTGTGAAGAAGATGTCTGGGAAGCATTGGCGTTTGTGGTGGACCCTACAAAGTTGACAATTAGAGAAGCTGTTTTGGTTGATAAAATTGAAGAAACGAATCTTGAAGGCAAAATCATTATTAATGAAAACTTATTGATTGGAAAAGATGGAATTACGGAAACAAATACGACAGCAATAACTTCGGATTATGGTTTCTTTCCGGAAGCCCCGTCAGCACCGAAACTAATAGAAGATCATGTGATTAATGAAAATTTGCAACAACCAAGCATAACTGGCACTAAAAATGAAGGACAAGCAACACTAAGTAAATCTTCTAGCAAAATCAATACAGCACCTTCTTCAAGTGAAGCTTCCTCGATACGAGTCAGTGTCGAGAAAGTGGATCAAATGATTAATTTAGTAGGCGAATTGGTTATTACACAGGCAATGCTCGCCCAAACAGCTTCTCAATTCGATCCTGTAGTTTTTGAAAAACTCCATAGTGGTATGAACCAACTGGAAAGAAATACTCGTGATTTACAAGAATCGGTGATGTCGATCCGGATGATGCCCATTAGTTTTGTTTTTAGCAGATATCCGCGAGTAGTACGTGATCTGGCGTCAAAATTGAGTAAGCAGGTTGAACTTAAAACAGTTGGGGAGAATACGGAACTAGATAAAAGCCTAATTGAAAAAATTGCCGATCCTTTGACCCATTTAGTTAGAAATAGTCTGGATCATGGTATAGAGACACCCGAGAAAAGAATTGCAGCAGGAAAACCTGCACAAGGTACGATTACATTACGAGCATTTCATCAAGGCGGCAGTATCGTGATCGAAGTAAGTGATGATGGCGCTGGTTTAAATCGAGGTAGGATACTTGCAAAAGCAATAGAACGTGGTTTATCTGTGCATGATGGTATGACTGATCAGGAAGTTTGGTCTTTGATATTTGAAGCAGGATTTTCTACAGCCGAGGCGATTACCGATGTATCGGGACGCGGAGTTGGTATGGATGTAGTAAAACGTAATATCCAAAGTCTTGGTGGACGCATCGACATTGAATCAATATTCGGAATGGGAACTCGGATATCAATACGTTTACCATTAACATTAGCTATTCTTGATGGCTTGTCAGTTACGGTAGGTGATCAAATGTTTATAGTGCCGCTTAACTATATTACTGAATCATTACAACCCAGAGTGTCCGACATTAAAACTGTTAGCGGCCAAGGTAAGGTTGTGCAAGTACGCGGAGAATATCTCCCTGTAATTGCACTATATGAAATTTTTAACTTAAGGCCCAATGTAACCGCAGTTCATGAAGGAATTCTTGTAATTCTGGAAGCAGAGGGACACAAAGCTGCATTGTTTGTGGATGATTTAGTTGGTCAACACCAAGTAGTCATTAAGAGTCTTGAGAGTAATTATCGAAGAGTGCAGGGTATTTCAGGCGCAACAATTATGGGTGATGGAAAAGTAGCGCTTATTCTTGATACAACCGCATTGGTACTTGCCTCTCAACAAGAAGCCGCTTGATAGAATAATTTTATTATTCAAGGAATTAGTTAATTTGAGATTACAAAATAATTGGAAAAAAACATACGATCATGTTCTCTGATTATTATATTGCTTATTACGCTATAGCTAGTTCCTAAGTTCTTGTACATAAATAAGGGGTTATCAAATACTGTAAATATAACTTGCTTATATCCACTGATGATGGGTCACATCAATAATCTTTTCTAATCTGCATGAGTATATTATGGATAAAATTTCAAGTCTCGAAGAAATTTACGATAGCAACTTGCGTGAATACGTGTTTACTGAGGCGGATTTTGATCGTATCAAAAAGCTGATTTATAAACATGCGGGAATCTCGCTGTCTGCAAGCAAGCAGAATATGGTTTATAGTCGACTTGCTCGACGGTTACGAGCCAATGGTTTAAACAGCTTCCATGATTATTTAAATTTTCTTGAAAAGGGAAATCCGGCAGAATGGGAGGCATTTACAAATGCGCTGACAACTAATCTTACGGCTTTTTTCCGTGAGCAACATCATTTTCCAATTCTTGAAAAGCATGTAGAGCAACGTAAGAATCAAAAAAAAATTCAATTGTGGTGTAGCGCATCGTCTACGGGTGAAGAGCCATATTCAATGGCTATGGCTATGGTGCAAGCGTTTAAGTCGTTTACTCCGCCAGTGCATATTCTAGCAACAGATCTGGATACCAATGTTCTTGCAAAAGCGCAATTAGGGATTTATTCGCTTGATAAGTTAGAAAAACTTCCAAAAGATAACCTTCGGCAGTTTTTTCTAAAAGGTAAAGGACATCACATTGGATCGGCAAGAGTTCGTCCCGAGCTGCGAAATTTAATCACATTCCGACAATTAAATTTACTGGATGAGAATTGGCCAATTCGCGGGCCTTTCGATGCAATTTTCTGCCGCAATGTGATGATATATTTCGATAAGCCAACCCAGTACAAAATACTTAAGAAATTTGTACCATTGCTGACTCCTGATGGATTATTGTTTGCAGGCCACTCTGAAAGTTTTCAACATGCAACTGACTTATTCAAATTGCGAGAGAAAACTGTATATGAGTTAGCAAATAAACGCAGGTGATATATGAGTGAAATTATCGATGAGCAAGTCGCAAGCAATTTCTATTTTGATAAGAATTTTAATAATCAAGCAGTAAAGTTACTTCCTGGGGAGTACTACGTCACTGATAAGGACATATTGTTAGTAACGGTATTAGGATCGTGTGTTTCGGCTTGTTTACGTGATTGCTATAGTGGTATAGGCGGCATGAATCATTTCATGCTTCCTGATGGAAACGGTGAGGCGGGTAATCCATTAAATGCATCCGCCCGATATGGTTCATATGCAATGGAAATTTTGATCAATCAATTACTAAAACTAGGTGCTCGACGAAGTAATCTCGAAGCAAAAGTTTTTGGTGGTGGTAACGTATTGGATGGATTGACAGTTGCAAATGTGGGGCAGCGAAATGCTGAGTTTGTATTGAAATATTTACAAACAGAAAAAATACCAATTGTTGCGCAAGATTTAATAGATATTTATCCTCGAAAAGTTTATTTCTTTCCTAAAAGAAACAAGGTAATGGTAAAGAAATTGCGGAGTCAGCATAACACTACGATAACACAGCGTGAGAAAGATTACAGACAGCGATTATATAAAGCTGATACTGGTGGTGAAATAGAATTATTTTCTTAAATCAGGCTTGATCATGAAAAAAATTACAGTGTTAGTTGTCGACGATTCAGCCTTAATTCGTAAGTTATTAACTGAAATTATTAATGATCAGCCTGATATGGAAGTCATAGGCGCTGCTGCTGATCCTTTTGTAGCTCGCGAAATGATTCGAAACCTGAATCCTGATGTTCTGACCTTGGACGTAGAAATGCCAAAAATGGATGGATTGGATTTTTTGGAAAGATTAATGCGATTGAGGCCTATGCCTGTGGTAATGGTCTCAACATTGACTGAAAAAGGTTCGGATGTAACGTTTCGAGCACTTGAATTGGGTGCAATTGATTTTGTGGCTAAACCAAAAATAGATATTGCAGTGGGACTGAAAGAATATGGTAATGATATTGCAAATAAAATCCGTATTGCAAAATCAGCGAGACTTAAACGATCCATACCTATTAAAATTACAGGAAGCGTAACTGCAGATGCAGTTTTGCCAGCAATTTCCAATCGTATTGCTTCAACTGAGAAATTAATCATTGTAGGCGCCTCAACAGGAGGAACCGAAGCGATTAAAGAATTCTTAATACAAATGCCGCCTGATTCACCAGGTATTTTAGTGACTCAACATATGCCAGAAGGGTTTACTAAATCTTTTGCTAATCGTTTGAATAGCATTTGCAAGATATCTGTGGTTGAAGCGAAAGGTGGTGAGAGAGTGTTGCCAGGTCATGCCTTCATTGCACCAGGACATTCACATCTCCTACTCAAACGCAGTGGTGCAAACTATATGACGGAATTAAATCAAGGAGAACTGGTCAGTCGACACCGTCCATCTGTTGATGTACTATTTCGTTCAGCTGCGAATTGTGCTGGTAAGAATGCAATAGGTGTGATTCTCACTGGTATGGGTAAAGATGGTGCTGTCGGGATGCTAGAGATGCACAAAGCTGGTGCTTATAATTTTGCGCAGGATGAAGCCAGTTGTGTTGTTTTCGGGATGCCAAAAGAAGCGATTGCTGCGGGAGGCGTAGACGAAGTCGTAGCATTAAAAAATATGGCTAAGAGTGTTCTATCAAAACTATCCAGCATGGGAGTGCGCAGTAATCGGGTTTAGTGTTTATTATTTTTTCAAAGAAAAATTGCATCACTAATGAAAAGAAATATATTGCGATTACTTTATTTTATTAGTATCAGTTTTTTGATAAGTTGCGGGTCTCTACAAGAAAAAAATATAGCAAAACAAAAGCCATATTTCGATGCGGGGAGACTGACAAACTCCAATGAAATAAAGAAGGCTCTCTATTCCCAATTCAATGATTGGCAAGGCGTACCCTATCAGCATGGTGGTTTAAGTCAATATGGAATTGATTGCTCAGGATTTGTGCATTTAACATTCAAATCCAAATTTGGAATGGACTTGCCGCGCACGGCTTCGATGCAAGCAAGACTAGGGAAGGAGATCAGAAAAAGTGATTTAAGACCTGGTGATCTTGTATTTTTTAAAACAGGCTTCGCATCCAACCATGTAGGAATTTATTTGGAACGAAATAAATTCCTGCATGCATCTGAAAAAAAGGGAGTGACAATCTCCAAGTTAGATCATACTTATTGGAAATCCAATTACTGGAAATCAGTTAGGATATAAATTGTAATTTATTAGATGTTGCAGTTGCGATGACCGATCAAGAAAGCTGGTTTTATGCCGGTTTGTTTTATATAGAAATAGCCTAGGCAAGTGCTTAAACTAATTCATATATTTTGTGCGTTCAATATTTCTTTTTTAAGATTCAGATATTTTCTCGTAACCTATTAAATATCAAGTGATTTTTGGTTGTTTTGCTAGATAATCTGGCCTCTTTGCGAGAGATCATATTGCAGATAAGCGCTTTGGTTATGGATAGCAGTCAAAATTATCTAGAAAATGCAAGTTTTTCCCGCAAAAAATTGACCAGGTAATTGACAAGGCGGAGTTTTGCAATCTTAGGTTGGTGTTGATTGGTTCAACAATCGCCGGTTATTGTAGCCGATTGAAATATTTTACGGATAGAACTTAAAATGGCATATGATCGCCAATTGAAGTAGTCAGTTGATGCAGACGACTGATTCAGGCTAAAAAGTTTCCAAAAAAATCAGATCGATTTATCGATAAAATTTTGCTTCAGTAATTTTTTCCAATATCCGAAAAACTGTACGGCGTGGCATGCCGATATTCAACCGCATGAAGCCGCTGCCTTCGTGACCGAATTGCACTCCAGGATTCAAGCCAATACCTGCTGCATGGATGAAGAAATGCTTCAATTGTGCATCGGATAATCGCCAGTCACGGCAGTCGAGCCATAACAGATAGGTACCTTCGGCCGGGATCACTTTGATTTCCGGTAGATGTTCCGCGAGATACGATTCGACGGCATCGCGCGTATCGCGCAAGTAGTGCAGCAGTGCGTCCAGCCAGGCTTCGCCGCCGCGGTAGGCAGCTTCGAAGGCGGTGATGCTGAATGGGTTGGAGGCGCTGACGTGAAAGCTGTTGAAAACCTGAATGATCGCGTTGCGTATCGTTTTGTCGGGAACAATCAGCGCCGACAGATTAAGACCGGGGATGTTGAAGGTTTTGCTTGGTGCCACGGCGGTGATGATGTCGGCGCCGTGCGAGATGGCGCCCAGCGCATGGTGCCGGTTGCCGGGATAGATCAGGTCGGCGTGGATTTCGTCGGAAAAAATAATCAATTGGTGTTTTTCAGCAATGGCCAGCAAGCGTTCGAGTTCGTCGCGTTGCCAAACGCGTCCGACAGGATTGTGCGGCGAACACAGCAGCAGGAATTTGGCTTGCCGGGCGCATTGTTCCAAATGCTCGAAGTCAATGGTGTAGCGGTCATTGTCCAATCGCAAGGGGTTCTGCAGTAACTGCCGGCCAGTTTGCGAGG
>SSFV01000100.1 GCA_008015565.1 Nitrosomonas sp.
ATCGCGGCCAGCGTGACGAGATTTTCCGAGATTTCTTCATCTGAATATTGCAGGAATTCGTCGAAAGGGTCTGGGTCACTATCCCGATAAAAGACAGGAAAATCGTAAGCAGAAAATAAGGAACATAAAAGCCTATACCCGGCTTTTATAGATGATGCTTCAGTAATGTTATGTGCTGTTCTCATCTATTAAGCCCAACATAATATATAAGACATTTTGTCCAATAATCTTGTCGAAAATGTCGTGTAATCACAGTGAATATTATCTATCATCTTGTTTCTAATATTAATTGATAAATAGAATAAGACAGTTCATAGGAGCAAATGCGATCAAATAAGAATTAGCTCGATTCAATCCATGAGAAAAATCGCAAGCACGATCATTTCAGCATTGAAAAATTAACATTTCATAAGGTAACACTCTATTATTTCTGATGCCAACTTTATCTGGCAACTCGGTTGCAGATCCATCAATCGAAGCGATCCGGAATCAGCAGCCATGCTGCTACCGTTCCACCAAGACCACCTCAGTCACTTTAATCTCATTATCTCGCTTAAATTTCAATTCCACTTTCTCTCCCGCCTTCAACGACCGCAAAATCGCCGCATACGACGCCAAATCGCTAACTGGCTGCCCGGCCACTTGAATCAGAATATCGCCTTGTTGCAGTCCGGCTTGCTGCGCCGGGGAGCCGGGAGGGTGTTGTCAATGCGCACGCCTTCGCCCTGGTAAGCAAAATCCGGGACGGTGCCAAGACTGGCGGTACGTTTTTCCCTGGGTTCGGTGGGTTCTGCGGGTGTTGACGATAACGTGACCGTCAGCGGTTCGATGCGGTTAGCGAGGTATTCGGTGGCTTCTTTCAGGATCGCGGCGACTTTGACCAGTCCTGCGGTATCGATTTTGTCGGCGGTGTCGCCGGGTGCGTGAAAATCTTCGTGTGCGTTGGCGAACAATTGGATGGCGGGCACACCGGCCTGGATGAACGCGGCCTGGTCGCTGGAGCCGAAGTCGTCTTGCACGGCATTGACCGGAATGCCGGTAACGAAGCTTGCGCCGCGGAAGATATGCACCAGTTCGCGCGCGGTACTGGTGCCGAATACCGTGACCGGGTTGTTTTCCAATCGTCCGACGGTGTCTAAATTGAGCATGGCGATGATTTTCTCGACCGGGAATTTGTCACTGTCGCGGATATAGTGCCTGGAGCCAAGCAGATTCGCTTCTTCGCCGGTGAAGGCAACGAAAATGATGGTGCGTTCCGGTTGCCATTTCGGCACGATCTGGCGGGCGAGTTCCAGCATCACGGCGATGCCGCTGGCGTTGTCGTCGGCGCCGTGGTGGATTTTGCCTTGATGCGCGGCGCGCACATCCGGCCAGCCGGTGCCGAGGTGATCGTAATGCGCACCGATCACCAGGCTTTGCCCGGCGAGTAGCGGATTGGTGCCGGGTAGAATGCCGACGACGTTACGCAACGCGATATTGCCTTTGGGCAAGCCGACATCCTGTTGCCAGGTCTGGAAAAAACTGCCGCTATCGCCGCCGGGCAGCAGGCCGATTTTCTGGAATTGTTTGGCGATATAGGTGGCCGCTTCGTCCAGTTCCGGCGTGCCGAGTTCGCGGCCTTTGAACGATTCGTGCGACAAATGCTCGATATCCGCCATCATGCGGCTTTCGGAAAACACCGGCGGCAGTTCCGCCAGCGCCCGGCGCGGTTTGGTGATGCCGGCATACGCCGCGTGCGCGGCATCAAGCGCATAACCGTCTTTCTGACGTACCGGTTGCGATAGCGGCGATTGCAGAACCGGCCATTGTCCTTTGTCGATGTTGATCAAGTCGCCGCCTTTGAATACCAAATAACTGTACTTGCGGTAGTGCGGCAGTTTGCTGGCGAGTTCGGCAACCGCTTTGGGACTGTCCGCCGTTACCCATAACAGCGTTTTATCGGCATTGGTCGGTTGCCGGGCGGTCAGCACTGCGGCATGATCAGCTTGCGGGTAGGTTTTTTGTTGCAATTGCAATTGATTGTGTTGATATGACACGTTGCGATCCGCCAGATTTTTTAGTACCGCGCCGGCAAATTTATTCTGCCAGCCCATGATCCAGACAGTGCGATCCTCGGGCAGCGTTTTCAGTTGTTCGTCGGTGACGATTTCAAGGGGACTGGCCTGGGTTTTCTGCCAGTTTGCCGCTAATGCGCGGTAAGCTTCCAGCATGGCTTTTGGCTCGCGGGCCGGTAAGATCAGCAGCGGTTTTTCCGCGCCGAAGCCTTGCGACAACGCAGAAGGAATTTCACGGTTATCCAAACGGCGGAACACATCGAAATGCGGATCGAGATCGATACGCACCGGACGGTTGGCGAATTCCAGCTCAATAGTCTGTTGCTTTTGCGCAATGATAAGCTGAGATTCGGCCGCCATGTCTTCGCCTTCCAGCGTGATAGCGGCGGGTACGTGTAAACGATACGGCTCGCCAGCTTGGGTTTGTTCTACTTGCAACGTGAGTTTGAATCCTTGCGCGGTGCGTTCGGTTTCGGCGCTGCGCAATACCAGATCCGGCGCGCCGGTGCGCTGAACCCATTGTTCAAATTGCTGCGTGAAATCTTTGCCGGTGACGGCGTTGAAGGTGGCGAGCAAATCGGCGAACGCTGCCTGCTTGAATTTGAATTGCTGATAAAACCGCCGCAACACTTTAATAAAGGCGTCATCGCCCAGTTCCAGCCGCAGCATGTGAAAAAACATCATGGTTTTGCCGTAGCCGACGGCTTCCGAGCTGGCGCTATGGCGCGATACGAAACGGATGACCGGAAAATCTTTTTCCTTACCGACGAAATCCGCATATTTTTGCAAAACGTCGCGGCGGTATTCCTCGCCTTTGTTTCTCTGTTCATTGACCAAATGATCGGCCAGATAAGCGGTCAATCCTTCCGACCAATTGCCTTTGGCGTAATCGACAAACACACCATTGCCCCAATAGTTGTGCAAAATTTCATGCGGATAGGAGGAATGCAAAATGAACGGGAAACGAATCACTTTTGAGCCAAGCAAAGTAAAAGACGGCATGCCATAACCACTTTCCCAGAAATTTTCGACCAAGGCGAATTTTGTATAGGGATAAGGGCCGATCAATTTGTTGTACATGGCAATATATTGCGCCGTCGTATCCAGATATTTCTGCGCCAGCGCTACATCAGCATTGCGGAGATAAACCAATGCGTCAACCGCGCCGGCGGATTGCGCGTAACGGTGATAGCGGCCTGCTACGATATAAATATCATCCTGCGGTTGCTTTTCTTCCCAGCTTATCGTTTGGCCGGTTGGTGTTTTATGTTCGTGTACCAATGCGCCTTGACTGACGGCATCCCAGCCATTTGGTAGGTGAATATCCAGCCGGAATGACACCAGGGCCTCAGCAAACTGCGGATACCAGGCGCTGGAGTTGGCCAAGAATATTCCTTCGGTGGATATCACACCAGGTGTGTAACTGAAACTGCGCGCATATTCCTGGCCCGGGCCTTGCACCGAATGGTTAATTGCGCCATCGAAATAAATAACCAGCTCATTTTGATTGGATGGCACAGTCACTGTGTAATATTTCAAAGGAATGGGCCTGTTTGAGGATTCATTCCAAGAGGCGGTGATTTTCCCGCCTTCCACCTCGGTAATGGTTAAATTCGCATGCAGACTGAAATCCAGTTCGATAGCTGTGTTGCGCTGCTGAATGTGTTGTGGAAGCGTAATGTGGTCTTTGACGCGAATGCGCGAAGTATCCGGTGTCAGTACAATACTCATCCGATGCTGAAAGGTTTGATCGTTGGCATGGGCTGCCGTGCTGCATAACGCGCAGATGGTAACGACGATCCATAGCATCGTGTTGGGGATAATTAATTTTTGCATATTTTGATAGACCGATTGATTAATGTTCTGACTGTTGAATTCATTCATGGCCGCAGCGGCAAAGGCTCATGCTTGCCAGCAAGTTGATTTTTAGGATGACTGATGCTTAAAAAATTGAAATCATAACGCACGCAATCGCTTAAAAGTAATATTGCGGTTAATCTAGCAATGGCGGATTATTTATTTCATACAATACGTGCGACAATTCCAACCTCCAAAATAGGTGACACGGCATGAGCGATATGGGCAAATCCGGCAGCAGCGGATCTCCAATTGGTTTTTTTGCAATTTTGTTGTTGATTTTATCAGCAACGGGAACGCTCATCGAGCCGTTAACCAGCACCCGGCCGGATCCTTCCGAACAAAGCGGTGCGCTGCACAGCAAAGCGCATGACCTGACCGAAACCCGGCTATGGCAGGATCCCATCGAGTTGATGAATCATCGATTTGCGGATAAAACGGTAAGTCCGTGTGACCATACCAACACTTTGCGCGAAGAACTGAAGGCATTTCATCGCTATAAAAATTTTTCTGTTGTGGCTATCAGCGTTTCGGGCAGTGCTTATCACGAGATTACGGAGACGCGGCTGCGCAATCGTTTTGCTGTCGTTTCGGCTTTAAATTCAGCGGATTATTATCCCGGGTATGGCGATAAATTGGGTTATTACAAGTTAAATGCCGTGTCTTGCGACCAGGATTACCCAACATCGATTATTCCCTATGAATGGTTTGACCGCACAGAAGAAAAGTCATCCAGTATTTTGGTGTTGTGGCTGGATGAAAGCAAAATGCAAGCCTCTCCCGGCGGTTATAAGCAATTCTTCAGTCGGTTAGTTCAGGAAATAGAAAAAGCATGGCTGGAAATCTGGGAAACGGAACAACCGTATTCTCCAAATTACTCAAGGAATCCGAGCTATAAGTTGATCGGGCCGAGCGGATCCTCTCTGCTGGTTAACCTGTTGAAGGGTGAGCCGATGATTACGCCCGATTCGGATCTTTATCAGCGATTTAAGTTATTTGCCCATAGCGCAACGGCGCCTGCGAAGAAAATTATCAAAGCGCTGCAGGCCGATTGTGTTGCAAATTCGACCGAATGGTATTGCGGGTTCGATGAAAAACTTACCCCTCTTTCAGAGCCGGCGCTTGAGAAAAAACTGCATGAAGCGCTGCAGCAGCGAAGAATTATCCGTTCCATCGGCACGGACGATAAGCTGATCACAGCATTGCTGTGGGAATTATGGAATCGCGGCCTTAATAATAACGGACAGGCATTGTCTTTTGCCGGTCCGGTAATTCAGCCAGGATGTGCGGATGGCCTGGTATTGATTACCGAACTGGATACTTTGTACGCCCGGTCCTTGGCGAGTTATATTGAACAAGACCAGTTCTGGCAGCATTGCAATCAAGATGGCAATCAACCCTTGCCGGTCAAAAGATTTTCATATTTGCGCGGCGTGGATGGCAAACTGCCCAGTGTGCCCGGCAAAAGTAGCGATTACCGGCAATCCGTTGAAACAAACAAAAACTCACCCATGCAATGGGATGATGCAGCGCCGGAATATGCCGAAGGCCGTAACCAGTTTGATTACTTGCGCAGACTTACGGAAATCATAGCGCAACTCGACCGTGATAAGAGTTTTGCTGCGCATGGCGTGAAAGCGATCGGTATTCTCGGTTCCGATGTTTACGATAAGCTGGTTATCTTGCACGCGCTCCGTGAAAGATTTCAAGACAAGATTTTTTTTACGACAGACCTCGATGCGCGCTTTCTGCATGCAGATCAGTTAAAGTGGACTCGCAATTTGATTGTAGCTTCCAACTTCGATTTCATGTTGCGTGCAGATTGGCAGAAAAACAGCATGCCATTCCGGGATAGCTATCAAACTTCAATTTATAACGCGGTCTCGCTGGCGCTTCGTGAAATCGATGATGGAGAAAAAAACTGGACGCAGGCGATTATCTCCCAATCGCAAAAACCTCAACTTTTCGAAATTGGAAGGAAGAAGGCGGTCTATCTGGATTCGCCCCATGTTTGCGAGCTCGATAACTGGATTCAAAGCCTGGTACCGGCGTCTGTGCAAAGAATCGGCTCACAAGAGTGTACGGTGCAAATCTCCAGTGATCTGTCCGGTGGAAAGGGCAAAATATTCGATATTTTTACCAATGAACCGGATCGCTCGCTGATCACAACGTCAAGAGAGGAGATCGTGAGCGGTGCGTTCAAGATTGTCTTGATCGTTATCTTTGCTTTGTGGGGTTATTATTTATTGATGCAAAAAATAGGACTGGCAGAAACTCAAAGATCGGATATGTATGCACGCATTCGTGAATTGACGGCAAATAAATATATGTGGCTTGGCGTTTTGCTATCGATGGTTGTCTTCGCTGCGCTGTGTGCGGTATTGATGGCTGAAGATGTTTATGAGCCGATCTTGTGGTTGGAGGGCATCAGCGTCTGGCCTAATCTGACGATCGGTTTTCTCGGAATTTTTACCGTTTTCCTCGCTTCTTGGTATTTTTATGAGCAATTGCGGCACACAAAATCCGGGATCGATAGCGATTTCTTTAGTATGTCGGCCGGCCTATTTACCGATAATCCTAACGCTAATGAGCAGGGCGCAAATCTGGCAAACGATACACCGGCTGCGTGGAAAAATTACCGGTGCCTTACACGTGGATTCTGGTCTGGAATAGCCGTTGCCGCTTCAATTGCGGTTGCGCTCACGTTGTCGTTTCTGTTGCTGGATACTTTCAAATCAATGGGCTCTCTGAATTTTCCTTATCGGGGAAATTTTGTTTATTATTTCCATAATGTGCTTTTGCTTTCACAGTTTTTGCTGTTATGGGGGCTGGTTTTTTGGATTGGCGCCGAAGCCAAAGCGTGCAAGCGGTTAGTCGACACCCTAGAAGAATCAATTAATAATGAACATGTCTTGCAGCAATGGTCAAGTCATATCCTTGATACAGTAGAGCAGGGCACAGGCGTTTCGCGGAAGCATTTGCATCGATATTTGCAATTTCTTGTCGCTGTCAAAATTTCCGAAGGGATCAGCCGCCTCATTTATCTGCCCTTGGGAATGATTCTTGTCATACTGACGGCGCGGAGCAGAATTTTTGATCAGTTTGACATGCCATTGTCGCTGATTATTGTTTTCAGCACTGCGGTGATTTATCCATTATTCCGCATTTATCAGTTACGCCAATCCGCTGAAAGCTTGCGCGATAGTTTCCTAAGCGATTATGAAGCCCAGCAAGTGGCATTGACGGTGAAACAGGCGGGTGACACCGCGCAGGTTGGCCGCGTTATCGCATTAATTCGTAATGAACACAAAGGCATTTATGCTACAGTTGGTCATCAACCTGCGCTGGCTGCCTTGTTATTGCCGTTTGGCGGTATGAGTGGCGTGCAGATTATTGAATATCTGTTTAATATTTAGCGCAGTGCATCGTGATTAATTTTTAAGGACAAAAAATAACAATGAAATTTTCTTCAAACGATTTTGTGAGTATTTCTTGTGGTGTGTTGTTGCTGGCAGTGAGCCTTAACGTTCAGGCAGCAGATTTCATCACCGGTGAACAGTTGCTTTCCGTCAAGGAAAAAAGGGCTGGTGAAGCGTACTATCGTCAAGACAATAAGTGGATGATTTATCAGGCAGAAGTCGCTGACGATAATCCGTTTTATCAAATTTTCCTAAAAAATATCGCCACGGGCGCGGTACAACAAGTTTCTCCGGGAACCGGCAAAACGACTTGTGCATGGGTTCATCCATCACAAGAAAAGGTTTTATTTTCTTCCACACATGAAGATTCCGAAGCAAAAGCCAAGATGCTTGCTGAAATTGAGCGCAGAAAATCGGGTGAGAGGCAGTCTTATGCGTGGGATTACGATGAATTTTACGATATTTACGAAACTGATTTTTCCGGCGGAAAAATTCGTAACCTTACCAACACACTGGGTTATGACGCCGAAGCTTCCTGGTCGCCGGATGGTAAACTGATCGCTTTTGCCTCCAATCGTAGAGCTTATAGCGATGAGTTATCCGGCGAGGAAACTCAACTTTTTAAAGCCAATCCATCGGCCTTGATCGATATTTATATCATGGATGCAAATGGCGCCAATGTGAAACGCCTGACACAGACCAAAACTTACGACGGCGGTCCGTTTTTCAGTCCCGACGGCAAACGGATCGTATGGCGCCGTTTTAGTGAAGAGGGACGGGAAGCGGAAATTTTCACGATGAATATCGATGGATCCGATCAGAAACAAATTACGCGATTAAACGCGCTATCGTGGGCGCCCTTCTACCATCCTTCCGGACAGTACATTATTTTTGCAACCAATTTGCATGGACATCGCAATTTCGAACTTTATATCGTTGATGTGGAGGGGCAAAAAGAACCCGTGCGTGTAACCGATAAAGAAGGTTTCGACGGTTTGCCGGTTTTTACACCCGATGGAAATTACATTACCTGGACCAGCGACCGTACACCCGAGAAAAAAGGCCTTTTGTTTCATGGCAAATGGAACCATCGGGAAGCATTGGAGAGTCTTGGGCTAAATTATTGAAATCTTCAGTGCAATGCATCAAGTCATTGTTTCTGTAAATAATTTAACGGCCGGTAAAAGAATGTGATTTTTATCACAGCCTAGATCGTGTTGGCCCGGTAATATTTTTGCTTGAAACAAAATTTCATGTTGTGTAACGACTGAACTTCATGACGAGACTGAGCATGTCAAAATTTGAGGAGTTAAATTCCGCGCGTCTACCGATAAAGCCGAGTGCGGCGGAATGGCTCTCTGTTGTTGATGAGCAGTTCCGGAACAAAGATTTCAAGCATGCACGTGATTATGTTTTACAGGGACTGGAAAATTTTCCCAATCATCAGCAACTGCTGGATCGCTTGTTCATTGTTGATCAGCGATGGGATATACCAATTTCAGGCCGTAAAATTCACCTGACGATACCTGCAGAAGACGATTTTTCATTTTTGCAACAATGCTATGCAAACGAAGTATTTATGGAGCGGTTCTTACCAATGGGGCGGAGGAAGCAGACGCCTGAATCGATACGTTTTGTACTACAACATCGTGATTTTTCAGTAGCGAAATCGCGAACATTGCATTGGATCATCAAAAAAGAAGCGTGTACGGATGCACCGCAATTAACTTCAAATATTCAGTTAAAGCCAGTTGGACTAGCAAGTCTTATCGATATCCAGATCGCACATCGCCGTGCTGAATTACTGGTTGGAATTCCCGGTTCGCAAGACCGGAAAAAAACTTCTGCCATCGCGATGTTGTTGATTCTGGATTTTGCCTTTAATCACATAGGATTGCATAAGTTAACTTCAACGGTTATTGCAAACAATCAACATTCACAGAAAAGCACTCTGGCCGCCGGTTTTTGCCAAGAGGGATTGCGTCGCCAGCATCTGCGCGATCCAAAATCAAGGGCATGGCTGGATTGCTATGAAAATGGATTGATTGAAGATCATTTCCGTGAGAGTCCCGTCATAGCACGCATGTCGCAACGCTTACTTGGACGCGATATCACAAAAAAACCTTTCTGAAGCACTGTAGTACATTTGTTTTATTAACTTAACGTAATGGAGGCGGTTTATGGCAATTCTGATCGGTACGGATGGAAACGATACCCTCACGGGTGCGGATGATGTTGCAGATGATCTGACGGGCGGGTTAGGCGACGATATATTGATTGGGGGAGGCGGTAAAGGTCTCGACTGGGCGCATTACGACAATGCCCCTTCTGCCGTAACCGTTAATCTTCTTACAGGCAAGGCATCCGGCGGCGATGGCAATGATATATTGAGCGAAATAGAAGGCGTAACCGGCAGCCGTTTCAATGACACGTTAACCGGAGATGATGAAGATAATTCACTTAACGGCGGTAAAGGCAAGGATTTATTATTAGGCGGATTGGGTGATGATACGCTGAAGGGCGGAGCGGGCAACGATACACTGCAAGGAGGTGGCGGTTTTGACTATGCTGATTATGGCGAATCACCGCTAGCAATAACTGTAAATTTCGCTACCGGGACGGCTTCGGGTGGCGATGACAATGATTCGTTGAGTAGTATTGAAGGGGTTTACGGCAGTTTCTTTAACGATGTTTTGACCGGTGATACGAATGACAATTCCATGCATGGCGGCGATGGCGATGATCGATTAATCGGAGGAGGCGGGGAGAATGATTTTTTAGATGGAGGTTTTGGTAATGATTTTATCGATGCCAGCGGCTCCGAATCTAGCTTACTCTCCGGTGGGGATGGCAATGATTTTTTGATGGGCAGCCGGGACGGATCGGATTTCATGCAAGGCGGGTTGGGTAACGATATATTGATTGGCGATGTTGGCAATGGTTTTGATCAAGCCTATTACTCGAGTGCGCCTGCTGCTGTATTGGTTAATCTTGTCACGGGCACTGCTTCGGGTGGGGATGGCAATGATTCGTTGAGTAGTATTGAAGGGGTATTCGGCAGTTTTTATAACGATATCATAATCGGAAACGCAAGTGACAACGGTCTGGTTGGTTGGGAAGGTAATGATGTATTAGATGGCGGAAGCGGTAACGATACGCTTAGGGGCGAAGCAGGTAATGATA
Source organism: Nitrosomonas sp. (assembly GCA_008015565.1). Taxonomy (GTDB): domain Bacteria; phylum Pseudomonadota; class Gammaproteobacteria; order Burkholderiales; family Nitrosomonadaceae; genus Nitrosomonas. Next base: position 10,514 of record SSFV01000100.1, read on the forward strand.
CATTGCGCGGGGGAGTGGGGAATGATTCTGCTGAATATTGGAGTGCGTTTTCCGCGGTTACCGTCAATCTTGCAACTGGAATAGCTACCGGTGACGGTACCGATACACTGAGTGGAATTGAAAATATTCTTGGTAGTGACTATAGCGATACGCTGATCGGCGATGCCGGCGGCAATTTTCTCTGGGGTGGCGATGGCGATGATTTACTCAATGGCGGAGCGGGTGCCGATGACTTGCATGGCGGATTGGCTAATGATCAATATGTTGTTGATAATATAGGCGATAGTATTCATGAGCTTGCTCAGGAGGGAACCGACAAAGTCAGCAGCAGCGTAACGTTTACTTTGCCAAAGCATGTTGAAAATCTTACGTTGACCGGTGCATCGACTATCAATGGCAACGGCAATGGCGCAGCTAACACCATAACCGGAAATTCCGCTGCCAACCGATTGAATGCTGGTGCAGGCAACGATGTGCTCAGGGGCGGTGCGGGTAACGATGAGCTTAACGGCGGTTTAGGCAGTGATACGCTAACCGGTGGCGCAGGTAAAGATAATTTCAAATTTACAGTGTTAGACAATGGCGATTCGATTAGCGATTTTACCGTTGCGGATGATACGATTCTGCTGGATAACGCGGTATTCAAGGCGTTAGCCACGACGGGCACGCTTGCTGCCGGGCAGTTTAGAACCGGCACACAAGCGCTGGATGCCAATGACTTTATTATTTACGACAAAGTAGGCGGTGACTTGCTATACGATGCAGATGGCAATGGCGTAGACGCTGCAACAATCATCACAAAAATAGGCGTTGATTTGAATATGACAAACGTTGATATAGTTGTAGTCTAGACAGAGAGATGACCAAAATATATTGCAATTAAGCGGGTTACTGTTATCTCCGGCATCAGGATCGCTGTTTTGAACGCAACATGGAATCGATTTTTCAATTTATTAAGATCTTATTGAATTCGAAACGGCGATCCGTCCACAACGCTTAGATGAAGCAAAGAATGGGTGTGAAACAGCCTGAAAGCTCCTGCATTCCTACATCTGATGGATCTGCATATTTCTGAAGTATTTGTATAAAGATACTACAATTCAATCGGTTGTATTAATTCGTAAAAAACTAAATTATTTTTACTGATATTATATGGTTAACAATTAACTCAATTTTCTAAGAATTTTCTCTCAAGAAAGTTGGGTTGATTGTGCACACTCTTTACTGTCTTCAAAATATAACTAGGAGTATTCCATGTTTTTAAATCAATGTAGTCGCCAGAGTTATTCTTTCCTGTCTCGTTTAAACGGTGTGAATTGTTCTGCACGAAAATTATATGTTTGCTTAGGGTCGATCGCTATCGTGCTATTGGCTTTGTTGCCTGCAGTTATACAAGCGGCTGTACCGGCGGGGTTCAGACAAAGCATAGTCGTACAAAACTTGGTAAATCCGACGCGCATGGCCATTGCACCCGATGGGCGTATTTTTATCACGGAGCAAGCTGGCCGAATCCGTATTGTCGAGCAGGGCACTTTGCTGCCGCAACCTTTTCTCAATATTACAACCCGAGTGAATAGTGTAGGAGAGCGTGGATTGCTTGGCATTGCCTTCGATCCGGATTTTCTGATTAATCAATGGGTATATGTCTTTTACACCAGTAAAACACCCGTTGTCCATAATCGGGTCAGCCGCTTTAAAGCCAACGGTGATACAGTATTACCAAATAGTGAAGATATATTGCTCGATATTCAGCCATCGGGGGCACCGACATTTCATAATGGAGGTGCCATCGGGTTTGGCGCCGACGGTAAGCTATATATCGCGGTGGGCGATGGCGGCACGAGCAATAATGCCCAATCTTTAGGGACACTCAAAGGAAAAATTCTTCGCATTAATAAGGATGGCAGTATTCCCGCAGATAATCCTTTTTATCAGACTGCTACGGGTATTAACCGTGCTATTTGGGCGAGAGGTTTTCGTAACCCATACAGTTTTGCGGTACAAAATGAAACAGGCCTTATCTATATCAACGATGTGGGCCAAGATGCATGGGAAGAAGTCAATCAAGGCGTGAAGGGCGCCAATTATGGCTGGCCATTTGTAGAAGGGAAAAGCAGCAATCCCCAGTATCGTAACCCCATCATGGCTTATGCACATAGCCCTAATGCCTTGTGTACTGCGATAGTCGGTAGCGCATTTTATAATCCAATCAATGACCGGTTTCCACCGGCTTACGTAGGCGATTATTTTTATGGTGATTTTTGCGGAGGTTGGATTCGCCGCTATGATATTGCAACAAAAACGAATGTTAACTTTGCGACGAACATGGGACAGATAGTTGATATTCAGGTGGGTCTGGGTGGTGTCATGTATGTTTTGAGGAAAAACGGCGGTATTTTGTATTCCATAACATACGGTAATTAGCAAAGTTTTTCCCAATCCAGTTTGCGCGGTCAAACTTGATTTTTTTCTTCCTGGCAGTCAAGACGGCATTATCCGTATTGACTGCCAAATCAATGTCATTTGTAACGGCAATGGATATATTGTGATACGATGCAAATCGGCTACTGCGGAGGAAGCGCTGGATTTAACAATTGCGATGTTAAGTTAATGTGGAAACAGCGTGAGGTAAGCATGGCTATGTAAAGAAATTTTTTGATGGAAAAACATTTTCAATTTATAAAAAATTATAGTATTGTTGGTTGAGTTGCCGGTAAGTGGCCGAGCTTTTCTTGGCGCCACATATCCGATCGGATTATAACCATAGTGTTGCGGGTATTCGATTGGTTGAGATATATCAATGTGCCGTTTTTTTGGAATCTTAAAATAAAGATTCGTACATCATTCGTGAAAAATCTCACATCTACAGTTTCATTAAATAGTTAGACTTGCTAACAAGTGTATTTATCTTGCCTATAAATCAAGACAAGTGGTCTTGCCAGTAAGATACCAATAAAGATGTGAATAGGGTGATAGCAATGGCGATGCTTATCAATCTCGAAGCATAAGCAGCCCATCATCGCTATCGATTCGTTAAAACATATCTTGACTGACAAAAATAAGCAAAAGTTTCTGCAAGATATTGAATTAATATTGTATTTAGGAGAAAAATATGTCAAATCCAGAATTTAGCTATACGGCGGTAAATCCTTTTGGGTTGAAAGACGTAGGCATGCTGGCAACACCATCGTTTGTGGACATAGACAACGATGGTGACTTGGATGCATTTACCGGTGAAGTATTTGGCGATACATTTTTTTATCGCAACACGGGAACCATTAATAATCCTGTGTTTGCCGCCGCGGTTAAGAATCCGTTCGGGTTGAAAAATTCGGGCGCTTATGTCAGTCCGGAGCTAGTGGATATTGATAATGACGGCGATTTGGATGCATTTATCGGTAATTTTGATGGCAATCTGAGGTTTTATCGGAATACGGGGACCGCTACCAATCCTGTGTTTGCCGCAGCAACCACAAATCCTTTCGGGCTTAGTGACGCCGGCGCTCAAGCCAGCCCTGCTTTTGTTGACATAGACAACGATGGTGATTTGGATGTTTTTATCGGTAATCTTGACGGTAACATTTTGTTTCATAGAAATACCGGTTCAATAAGCAATCCAGCTTTTGCTGCTGCCCAAACAAACCCGTTTGGCCTTAGCGATGTGGGTTATCAGGCTAATCCAACTTTTTTTGATGGCGACAATGACGGCGATTTAGATGCTTTCATAGGTAACTTGGATGGTAACACGCTGTATTTCCAAAATACGGGTACGGCGAACAGCCCAGTGTTTGATTTGCCACTAATTAATCCATTCGGTCTAACCGATGTGGATTCTAATGCAAGCCCTAGTTTTGCGGATATCGATGCCGATGGCGATTTGGATGCCTTGATAGGCGAAAGATTGGGTAATACCTTAATTTTTCTGAACGATTCTTCTGCCGTTTTTCTTGTGAGCACAGTAGCAAATGAAGTAGTAACAGGCACGGCTTCGCTTCAGGATACCGTGACTTACGCATCACTCTCTTCTTCAGTGACGGTTTCATTAACCGTTACTACGCAACAAAATACGGGAGGAGGCGGATTAGATACTATAACTCAAATTGAAAATCTGATAGGTAGCGGTCACGATGATACACTGACAGGTAATTTTAGGAACAATGTCATCAATGGCCGGGGCGGTAACGATACCATTGATGGTAAAGCGGGTGCTGATACGCTCAATGGCGGGCTGGGTAATGATATTTATATCGTTGATAATGCTGGCGACGTCGTGGTTGAGTATGTTAACCAAGGTATTGACAGGATTAGCAGCAGCGTTACGTATACGCTTCCAAGCCATGTGGAAGATATTACATTAACGGGTGCGGCAGCTATCAATGCCACAGGTAATAATTTGAGCAACAAATTGATCGGTAACGCAGCAGCCAATCAGTTGAGCGGTGGCGACGGCCACGATACGCTAAACGGCTTAGGCGGTGCCGACACGATGACTGGCGGATTGGGATTTGACAACTATGTCGTCGATAATGCGGGTGATACCGTAGTCGAGGGTGCGAATTCCGGAACGGATAGTGTCAGCAGTAGCGTTACCTATACGTTACCTGCCAATGTGGAAAACCTCAAATTAACCGGCGCTGCGGCAATTAATGGCACCGGTAATGCGCAAGCCAATAGCCTTAATGGAAATTCCGCAAACAATCAACTTAACGGTGGAGCGGGTAACGATATCCTCAATGGTGGAACAGGCGTAAACACATTAACCGGGGGAACAGGAAAAGATATCTTTCGTTTCAATACAACCGGTCACACTGACACAATTGCCGATTATAGTGTTGTGGACGATACAATTCAGCTCGAAAACTCAGTATTCAATGCCTTAGGTGTGCCGGGTGTTTTGGCTGCCAGTAAGTTTAGAATCGGTACGCAAGCATTGGATGCCGATGATCGCATCATTTATAACAGCGGTACTGGGGCATTGGTTTATGATGCAAATGGAAATGGGGCTGGTGGAGTGACGCAAATTGCACTGATTGGCAGTGGACTAAATATGACAAACGCTGAAATTGTGGTTATTTAAGGAAACTGTAGTTTGCTTATTTCGCGATTTCCATTTCAGCCGTTGAAAAACGATCGATACTAATTTTTCAGGCAACGTTTTTCAACGGCTGTTAGAGATAATACTGAATTGATTAAATCAATCAAAACTAGTATTAGCGCTTCTTCTGTTCAGATTTATTAGTTTCTTCGTCATCGTCATCGTCATCATCATCGTCGTCGTCATCTTCATTATAATTGGCCATAGTGGAATTGTTTTGGAAGAATGTGACTTCCCAGTTGGATGAATTTCCACGGCGATCCATGCTTACAGTAACAATCGAGTCATTGATTTTGACGCATGGAATGGTTAACACGCCTCTGTCTAAATCTACCGTGGAAATACATTCTTTAACCGGTATGGTTTTTTGTTCCAGGCACTTAGACACATCGACCGTGACCGTATCGGTGGTTGCGTTGCCTTGATTATCGGCCGGATGTACCGTAATGACTGCTAAGTTCCGTTTGATAACGATATCGGTTGCAGTCGCCAATAAACTGGAGACGTCATTGCCGGCAGGATCAAGTAAAGGGGGTGCCGTACATTGATTAAGCTGTCCAGTCAGCAAGTTTTTAACAACTAATCCTTTATCGGCGATAAAAATTTGATCATGCTTTATTGCGATACTTTCAGCAATAACATTACCGCACATGCATAGTAAAAAGAATGCTGAGAATATTGAAAATTTCTGATGTTTAATAACTGTCATTATTATTTCCTTATAGTGGTTACATTAACTTTCATTGAATGTTTTGATTGTGATAGAAACTAACATAATCAAATCTATCTCGTAGTCAGGCATGAACCCTGGAACAATTGGTTTAATGATTGAAAACAAGATGTCATTGTTATCGATGTTTACTTGAGTTTTTTTAAGTTTTTTTATCCGCTCGATTATGTTATTAATTTATATAAATATTTTTTGGGTGGTTAAAGTAGGTCAATGCAAGATGCAAAATCTATCTCGTATGCGGTAAAAAATAACGTAATCAGATAGATAATGAATGGGTAGTAAGCGCGACAACTTGAGGAATAGGCTCAATACATTTTAAGGAATTCGTGCGATATCGCTAATAAAATCGCAATTGCATTTCTAAAATCAGTTAACTGTTTAGGAATGAAATCAATTATAGAGAAAAAAGGAGTAATAATGATTATACAAGCTATTGATTATGAAGATGGAACCAGGTTGTTGGAAGGCTATCTGGCTTATCACGATACAGGTAAAGCTAAACCGGCTGTACTAATTGCGCATGATTGGAGCGGGCGGCGTGAGTTTGCATGTAAAGCTGCGGAGCGGATTGCTGATATGGGGTATGTGGGTTTTGCACTGGATATGTATGGAAAGGGTATCGTGGGCGCCGATGGCGATGCCGAAAAGAACGGCGCATTAATGAGTCCGTTTGTAAAAGATCGGGCCCTGCTAAGACGAAGAATTAATGTTGCGTTACACACTGTCCGGCAATTGCCGCAAGTGGATGCTTCGAAAATAGCAGCAATGGGCTATTGTTTTGGCGGGATGTGTGTGCTCGAATTGGCGCGTTCAGGTGCGGATATACTGGGTGTGATCAGTATTCATGGTATTTTTGCTCAGGGTAATGCCGCTAATGAAAAAATAACGGCCAGAGTGCTTTGCCTGCATGGCCACGATGATCCAATGGTACCACCCGAGCAAGTGCTTGCATTGGAAACTGAATTAACGAAGGCGGAAGTGGATTGGCAGATTCACGTATACGGCGGCACGATGCACGCCTTTACCAATCCGAAAGCAAATAATCCAAACTTTGGCACGGTATATAAGGAGTTGGCAGCGAATCGCGCTTATCTGTCAATAGCCAATTTCTTAAAAGAATTGTTTTAAATCCGGCAATGAACACTATTTACTGCATTGTATTTTGATATCCAGGAAAGTTCATGCGTAAGCTGATTTTGAGAAGCTTAATTTTGTTGTGGGTACTCTTGGGCGCACAGGCAAGTTTTGCGCAAAAGCGGATTTATTTGGCACCGGACGATCATACTGATTATATGTGGACTGCTAATGAGGAAGAATATCAAGATGTTTTTCTGACTACAATCGACTATTACCTGGACCGAATGGATGCGACTGCTGATAATCCGCCACCCTACCAGGCACGCTGGAATGCAGACGGTAGTTTGTGGTTGTGGGTCTATCAAAAAAACCGTTCTGCGCCACAATTTGAAAGATTGATCAAACGCATCAAAGATGGTCACTTTAATGTTCCACTGAATGCGCTAGTGCTATCCAGCGGCGGTACACCGGCAGAAGCAATTTTGCGTGGCATGTACTATCCAGGATTGATTCAACGTGCATACGGTATCGACTTTCCGCTTGCGATCGCGATGGAAAATCAAACTTTACCCTACGGACTGTCATCGCTGTGGGCCGGTTCCGGAGCCAAATATTCGTGGAAGGGTGTTTGCGGGTGTTCCACGCATGTTCCGCATTTAAGTAACCGCGAACGTGAAATTTACTATCTTGGCGGGCGCGATGACAGCCGCGTGTTGATGAAATGGAATTCGTTGTTGCTGGATATCACTGGCGATAATACTTCGATAGGCGGTTATGCGGAAGGGAGAAACCCTGAGCAAACAATCGATTTTGTTACGCATAACGATTCTTTTTCAAATCGTTATCCTTTTCCAGTCATTGGGGTTTTCGGTAAAGGAGAGGACGACTTAATTACCATTGATAATGAATTTGTCGCGGCTGCAAAACAATTCACTAACACCCAACGGCATGTTTTTGTATCGAATCAGATTGATTTTTTTAGAGATTTTGAAACGCATTACGGCGACCAGCTGGAAACGTTCGCTGCCAGCTATGGCAACGAATGGGAGCTTTATTCAGCCTCACTGGCCGAAGTTTCGGCAAAGGTTAAGCGAGCGGTAGAGAAATTACGTAGTGCTGAGGCATTGGCTACACTTGTTACCTTGAAAAATCCAAAATTTATGAGCAATCGAATGGCTGCGCGCGATCAGGCAATGCTAAATTTGGGTTTATATTATGAACATAACTGGACTGCCGATGGTCCTGTCTCACGTAGCGAACGGGCAAATTGGCAACGCAAAGTCGAGGCAGAAATCACATCATATGTTGACGGGCTCTACGCCGATGCAAAAAACCAACTTGGAACGATGATTGCGAGAAGCGGCACTGCCCCCAGATTTTATGTATTCAATAGCTTGAGCTGGGAACGCACTGATTATGCAGATTTCCCTGTTAGCCGTAGAAATCTTGTGCATGTTGTTGATCTGACAAACAATCAAGCTGTACCTTCTCAATATGTTGCAATCGATGGTCAAATTTACCTGAGAATATTAGCCAGCAATGTTCCGTCTGTTGGCTATAAGGTATTTGAAATCAGAAGTGGCGCCGGGCCATTCTTCCCCAATGCAGCCAGTATTCATGGCAATGTGATGGAAAACACTTTTTATCGCATTCAGGTGTCGGAAACCGGTGCAATAACCAGCTTGATTGATAAGTTACAAAACAATCGTGAATTCGTGCGAAAGATTAATGGCCGCTGGGCTAATGATCTAGGCGGCAGCGGAGGAAGCCTCGCGGTTGAAAGTATCGGTGCCGTAAGCGTTACGCTACGTGCAATATCATTGAAACCACGTCAGCATATCACGCGAATTACGTTGTTCCATAACAGTAATCGCATCGATATTGGTAACGAAATCAAGGAAAATTACGGAGAAACGCTGACTTGGGGTTATTCGTTCAATATCGATTCGCCTGATGTTTGGCATGAGGAAGTTGGCGCTATCATTCGCGCTAAATTATTAACGCGCGGCGGCCATTATTCTCCGCGCAATGCGCGCTATGATTGGCTCACGATTAATCATTTTGCTGATGTCTCCGGGAATAATTCGGGCATAACGCTTTCCAATGCCGATACTTATTACATGAAGCTCGGTCATAGCACGCATTTGGAGTTAGATGCCGATACACCGCAGTTGAATATTTTGGCTGGCGGGCAAGTGGATGGGGAAAAATTGGGCATTCCCGATCAAGGAGGAGATGAGCAGTTTTTGCAACGATTTGCCTTGCGTACTCATGGCAAATTCGGTCAGGCTGCAGCAATGAGATTTTCACTCGAGCATCAGAATCCATTCATTGCTGGCGCTGTAACCGGAGCAAATCCAATATACAGCGAGAGCGATTATTCTTTTTTGACTATTTCCGATCCGGATATTTTATTATGGGTTTTAAAACCTGCCGAAGATGGCATTGAGCATGGGGTAATCACACGTGTATGGAATCAAGCGGACGCTCCCGGAGATTATACTCTATCACTTGCGCCAGGTATTTTATCCGGAAAAAGGACGACACATATTGAAACCGATATAGAAGATGCTAATATCGTCGATGGCAACCTCACAGCTTCGTTGGCAGGCAATCAGATCCAAACGCATCGCTTGCAACTTCACCCCGTTAACACTTCCAGGTTCTAGCCGGACACGGGCCGGTTTTTTTCAACTGGCTATCGTTTGCTGGATTGAGAAAAATCAACGATGAAATTTATCCGTCATGTTATACCTGCGTTAAAATATAACGGATTTACTGGGGCGGTTGCACTCACTTAAGTGATGCATTCTATTTAAGCCAATCGAAAATAGCCGCATTCGCACAAGTTTTAAAGTATCCCGTTACAATTTTTCCTGCATTCAATAAATTACACTAAAACCAGGAGCATGCATGAATACACCGCAAGTCAAAGAATTTTTGATTAATCTTCAAAATAGTATCGTCAAGGGGCTTGAACAATTAGACGGTAAAACCTTTAAGCGCGATCAATGGGACCGGCCGGAAGGCGGCGGCGGTATGAGTAGCGTTATAGAAGAAGGCAACATACTGGAGCGCGGGGGTGTGAATTTCTCGCATGTGTATGGTGCAGGATTACCCGCTTCCGCAACCGCTGCCCGCCCCGAACTAGCCGGCCGTTCATTTGAAGCGATGGGTGTATCTTTAGTATTACATCCTCGTAATCCCTACGCGCCGACAGTGCATATGAATGTACGTTTTTTTGAAGCACGCAAGGAAGGCGCCGAACCAGTGTGGTGGTTTGGTGGCGGTATGGACCTGACACCTTATTATGGTTATGCTGAAGATGCGATACATTTCCACCAAACCTGCAAGAACGCATTAGAGCCATTTGGCGATGATTGCTATCCGCGTTTGAAAAAATGGTGCGATGAATATTTTTATTTAAAGCATCGCAAAGAACCGCGAGGCATTGGCGGCGTTTTTTTTGACGATTTGAATCAGCCTGATTTTTCCACTTGCTTTGACCTGACTCAGCGTGTAGGCGAGCATTTTCTAGCCGCTTACTTGCCCATTCTGGAAAAACGCAAAGATATTACGTACGGTGATCGCGAGCGTGATTTTCAAGCTTACCGGCGCGGACGATACGTCGAGTTTAATCTGGTCTGGGATCGCGGCACACTCTTCGGTTTACAAACGGGAGGACGTACAGAATCGATATTGATGTCATTACCGCCCATAGTTAAATGGCGTTACGATTGGAAACCCGCAGCAGGTAGCGCAGAAGACAAATTGTATACGGAGTTTCTGATCGCTAAGGATTGGGTATGACCGCGTTGTTTGATGTTCGAGCCGCGCTAATAGAATCGGATAATCCGTGAGTAATAAGTTATCGCTTAATAATCAAATTTTGCTAGGCGTCGTGGCAGGCGTTATATTGGGTTTCTGGTTCATGACGCTGGGGCGGGAATCGCAGGCCACACAAAGCGGATTGTATGTTGCCAAATTGGTGGGCACATTATTTACTGATTTGTTGCGAATGGTATTGATTCCATTGGTTTTTACATCGATCGTAGTCGGTGTGGCCAATCTGCGGTTACACCGGCAAATGAATCGCGTCTGGCAGGTGGCGCTCATTTTCTTTGTGTCGACGATGGCGGTCGC
>SSFV01000020.1 GCA_008015565.1 Nitrosomonas sp.
TCAACTGAGATGGTGAAACGTTATGCTCATTTGGCACCCGAACAATTCAGAAAACATGCAATGGTTGTAGATGAACTTCTGAATGACACAATTTTGACACAAGTGGAAAATTAGAAGATGATAAAATCAATATAACTCATTGATTTTATGGTGCCGACACCAAGAATCGAACTCGGGACCTTCTGATTACAAATCAGCTGCTCTACCATCTGAGCTATGCCGGCATAGTTTGATTAAGACTAATTCTAAAAATTATTTTATTATTCGCAAGTTGGATTTTTTATTTTTTGATTGGTATGTCAAAGTGTCATCTACTATATTTCTTTCTGCAACTTTAAGATTCTCATTATTATTATTTTTCTTACCTAAGTTAAACATTATTCCCTGATTTACTTCTTTTGCGAATATGCCTTTAATTGAATTCATTGGTATTTCTATTTTTTTTGAAATACCATTGAATCGTGCTAAAAAACATATAATATCATTATTAATAATAAGATTTTGAACTGATCTGCTACTAATATTGAGAATTACTTCACCGTTATTAATATACTCACTTGAGATACCAAGACTTGAAATAGCTTTCACCGAAATAAAGGGTGTGAGATCATTATCAATGCACCAATCATAAATCGAACGAATTAAGTACGGTTTAGTTGAATTATTGAGATTCATTTTCGCATAACTTTTTCTGATGCTGATAATGCATCAATAAATAACGGGCGACTAAATAATCGCTCAGCATATTTCAATAATGATGCGGCCTGTTTAGGTAAGCGAATTTCATAATATTCTAAACGCCATAATAATGGCGCGATAGCAACGTCTAGCATAGAAAATTCATCGCCTAACATGAATTTTTGTTTCTCAAAGATTGGAGAGATCATTGTTAACTGTTCGGCTATTACTGAACGCGCCTTATCAATAGCCTTTTGATCAGATCCATCAAACGATGAGATATGACAAAATAACTCTTGTTCAAAACGATGTAGCAATAAGCGCGCACGGGCTCGCATTACCGGATCTGCAGGCATTAACTGAGGATGTGGAAAACGATCGTCAATATACTCATTAATAATATTCGATTCATATAATACTAAATCGCGTTCCACAAGTATTGGGGCCTTTCCATACGGACTGATTACAGCCAAGTCTTCAGATTTGTTATTTGGATCAACATCAACTACTTGAAAATCCATATCCTTCTCGTGCAAAACAATTCTGCAACGATGGCTATATGGACATGTAATTGTCGAATATAGTGTCATCATAACTGCTATTACCCAATAAACCATTAATATACAACTAATTATATTTTAATGGATATCTTTCCAATATTCTTTCTTTAGTGCATAAGATAGTATCAGCATACCTAGTAAAAAGATCATTACTTCAACGCCTAATTTTTTTCGTGCATTAGCATGAGGCTCGCCTAGATAAACAAGATAGTTTACGAGATCAGCAACAAATTTGTCATAGTCAGATGAATTTAATTCACCATTTTTTTCCAAAGATAAGCCCTTCTCTTCACCTTTATCAGTTTTCTTAACTACCAATTTTTGCTCACCTTGCAATTGATATAAAACATGAGGCATTGCAGCACGATCGAATACCAAGTTGTTCCATCCAGTTGCAGTGGAATCATCACGATAAAAAGCTTTCAGATACGTGTAAAGCCAATCGGCACCTCTTGAACGCGCTATGACTGATAGATCTGGTGGCACAACACCAAACCATTCTTCAGCTTCCTTTTTCCGCATAGCGGATTCCATAAGATCACCAACTTTTTGCCCTGTGAATACTAATTTATCAAGAATTTCTTCATTAGTATACCCAATATCGCGGTGGCGGTTATAACGCATATAACTTGCACCATGACAAGTTAGACAGTAATTAACAAAGCTCTCTGCACCACGTTTTAACGAAGCATTATCCGTTATATCAACAGGGGCTCGCTCTAATGCTATGCCAGACTCAGCAGCAAAGATGCTAAATGGAGCCATACACAAGATTAATATAGCAATTGTTATTTTCTTCATTTTTTTACTCTTTTAGTCTTTTTGGCTCAGGCTTTGTTTTATCTATCTTGCTATACCAAGGCATCAAGATAAAGAAAGCGAAATAAATAACTGTAAAAATTTGTGCTAACAACGTATACATAGGAGTAGGTGATTTTGTTCCCAACCAACCCAATACAAAAAAGCTCACTACGAATAAGGCCAAAGCCGTTTTGAAGAGCGGTCCTTTATAGCGAATTGATTTAACAGGACTCCTATCCAGCCACGGCAAAAAGCAGAAAATAACCACTGACCCCGCCATTAGAATCACTCCCCATAGCTTGGCATCAATTCCAAGAAAATTAACAGTTACTGCTCTTAACATGGAATAGTAGGGAGTGAAATACCAAACTGGAGCAATATGATCAGGTGTTTGTAATGTGTTAGCTGGTATGAAATTATTATATTCTAAGAAATATCCTCCCATTTCCGGAGCAAAGAAAATAATGCCACAAAATACGAACAAAAATACTACAACACCGACAATATCCTTAACCGTATAGTATGGATGGAAAGGAATGCCATCAACGGGAATACCCGTTTGAGGGTTTTTATTGTCTTTGATTTCGATACCGTCAGGGTTATTAGATCCTGTTTCATGCAATGCCAAAATATGTACGAAAACCAATACAAGCAGTATTAACGGTAAAGTAACAACATGGTATGCAAAGAAACGGTTGAGTGCAGCATCTGAAAGCGTAAAATCGCCCAATAGCCACTGTTGAAGCGTATCACCGATAACAGGTATCGCACCAAACATACTTACTATTACTTGCGCGCCCCAATAAGACATTTGTCCCCAGGGCAAAATATACCCGGTAAAGGCCAGGCTCATCAACACAAAAAATATGGCCATACCAATTATCCATAATAGTTCACGCGGTTTTCTGTATGATCCATACATCATTCCACGAAACATGTGAAGATAAACCACAACAAAAAACATCGATGCACCTGTAGAATGCATATAACGTATCAACCAACCATAGTCTACATCTCGCATAATATACTCTACCGATGCAAAAGCCTGGCTAGCATCTGGCTTGTAGTTCATAGTCAGGAAAATTCCGGTCAAAAGTTGATTCACCAGCACTAGTAAAGCCAGTGAGCCAAAAAAATACCAGAAATTAAAGTTTTTAGGCGCATAATACTCGGAAAGATGCGCTTTCCAGTTTGATGTCAGTGGAAAACGCTTATCGATCCATTCAATCATTGAATTAAATAGATTACTCATTTACGCAGATCCCTCACTTTCAGATCCAATTAAAAGACGGCTATCACTCATATACATATGAGGAGGAACAACCATATTGGTTGGTGCAGGTACATTTTTATATACACGACCCGCCAAATCGAATTTAGAACCATGACACGGACAGAAAAATCCTCCTTGCCAATCAGGCCCAAGATCTGCAGGAGCAATATCTTTTCTAAAGACAGGGGAACATCCTAAGTGTGTACATACCCCTTCAGTAACCAAGATTTCCGGTTTGATTGAGCGCGTACGATTCCTTGCGTATTCAGGCTGCTGATTCTTTTCAGAATTTGGATCAGCAAGCTCCCCTTCTACTTTTACCAAGGATTCCAACATTTCTGGAGTGCGATTCAAAACCCATACTACTCTTCCGCGCCATTCCACCATTAACAACATACCAGGCTCGAGCTTTGAAATATCGACTTCTACAGGCGCACCCGCTGCTTTAGCTCGTTCACTAGGCATCATACTTAACAAAAAAGGGGTAGCAATTGCAGCACCTGCAATACCACCCGCCACTGAGGTTGCAGCGACCAAAAATTTTCGCCTGCCACTCATTTTTTCATTGATGCTGAAACTATCTGCCATATTCAACTATTCCATCAGTAATATTTTTCACAAAAAACTATCAATAAAACGGCAAATCTGCTTACTTAATCCCTCGTCAGTAAGTTTATTATTGTAAAGTTTGTATTATAAGGTTGCGCAGTATAGCATAACCACTATGAGATTATGTGAATAACTTTATATACCCTTTATACCACTTGCATGAACGAGATTGAAATGAGTTATCGAAAAAAATCATCATACAATTAGTTACTTAATTTTTCCATGACATTGCTTGTATTTTTTTCCTGATCCACAAGGGCAAGGCTGATTACGGCCAATTTTGTCGCTATGGCGAACAAATGGCTGTGTTTTTTCGTTTTGATTTCTTACATAACCGGCTTCTTCATCTAGAACCTCGTTATAGTCGGCATGATGGAGCTGGACATTCTCTGGAGATCGTAATGATTCGCTTGCCGCTTCAACCTGTTGCTCATTTTTTATTTGCACGGTCAGGAGTATTTTTGTTACTTCAGTCTTAATTTCTTCAAGCATTCTGGTAAACAATTCGAATGCTTCACGTTTATATTCCTGTTTAGGATTTTTTTGCGCATAGCCACGTAAATGTATTCCCTGCCGCAAATGATCCAATGCCGCCAGATGTTCCCGCCAATGTGAGTCTAAAACTTGCAGCATTACAACACGCTCATAATGATGCATGATTTCAGTACCGACTTTTTCTACTTTTTCTTGATATTGTTTAGTTGCCAATTCAATAATACGTTGAGATAAATTCTCTTCATGCAACTCCGGCTCTTGTTCAAGCCATTTTTGTACGGAAAAATGCAGTTGATATTCAGCTGCAAGCGTTTTTTCAAGTCCCACTACATCCCATTGTTCTTCAACACTTCCCGCTGGAATATATTGATTGAATAAATCATTGAGTACATTTTCACGTATCGCCGCAATAGTCTCCGAAATATCGCGCTCTGATTCCAATAACTCATTACGTTGTTGATAAATCACTTGCCGCTGATCATTGGCAACATCATCATATTCCAACAACTGCTTACGCATATCAAAATTTCTTGCTTCAACTTTACGCTGGGCATTTTCAATCGCCCGGGTTACCCAAGGATGTTCAATGGCCTCTCCTTCAGGCATCTTTAGACGCTTCATAATATTAGCGACGCGATCTGAAGCAAAAATGCGCAGTAAAGAATCCTCCAAAGAAAGATAAAATCGACTAGAACCTGGGTCTCCTTGCCTTCCAGAGCGTCCCCTCAACTGGTTATCGATTCGTCGCGATTCATGGCGCTCAGTCCCTATAATATGTAGCCCCCCTTTTCTCAATACATCTGCATGAGTAACTTTCCATTTTTCATATATCTCATGGATAAGCTTTTCTTTGGCTTCGGTCGTAAGTTTCTCATCATGCTTTATACGCTCAATTTCCGGTTCAGGATTCCCACCCAGCACAATGTCGGTTCCTCTTCCCGCCATATTTGTCGCAATAGTAATCATTTTAGGCCGGCCCGCTTGCTCGACAATCGTCGCTTCACTGGCGTGCTGTTTAGCATTTAATACTTGATGAGGGAGCTTTTCCTGATTGAGCAGTTTTGATAATAGCTCATTGTTTTCAATAGATGTTGTGCCAACCAAGACGGGCTGCCCGGCTTCATAGCATTCCTTGATTCCGTGAATAATCGCTGCATATTTTTCCTGAGTTGTACGAAAAACCAAATCCATGCGATCCTCACGAATCATTGATCGATGCGTAGGGATAATTACTGTCTCGAGACCATATATCTGCTGAAATTCAGCGGCTTCGGTATCCGCTGTTCCCGTCATACCGGACAATTTCTGATACATACGAAAATAATTCTGGAAAGTAATGGATGCAAGTGTTTGATTTTCTTTTTGGATTACCACTCCCTCTTTCGCTTCTACAGCTTGATGTAAACCATCTGACCACCGGCGTCCTGCCATCAAGCGGCCAGTAAATTCATCAACAATGACTACTTCACCATTTTGCACTACATAATGCTGGTCGAGAAAATATAAGCTATGAGCTCGCAGGCCTGCATTCAAGTGATGAATTAAATTGATATTTTCTGGATCATAAAGACTGGTTCCGTGCTTTAACAAACCAGCACCGGTCAAAAGTTTCTCTGCATGCTCAAACCCGGCTTCACTTAAGGTGACCTGGTGTGATTTTTCATCCACACTATAGTCTCCCGGCTTATCTTCGGCTTCTTGACGTATTAACTTGGGAATCAGCGCATTGATACGCACATAAATCTCCGTGTCTCCTTCAGCCTGTCCTGAAATAATAAGAGGGGTACGTGCCTCATCTATCAGAATCGAATCCACTTCATCAACAATTGCGAAATTGAGCATACGTTGCACTCGCTCAGAAGGGTGAGTCACCATATTGTCACGTAAATAATCGAAGCCATACTCATTATTGGTACCGTAGGTAATATCAGCAGCATAAGCAGCTTGTTTTTCATTAAAAGGCATTTGCGCGTAAATCACACCCACACTCATACCTAAAAATTGGTAAATCTTTCCCATCCAATCGGCATCTCGTTTTGCCAAATAATCATTTACAGTAACGATATGCACACCACTGCCAGATAATGCATTCAAATAGGCCGGTAATGTTGCCATCAGTGTTTTACCTTCACCTGTCCTCATTTCGGAAATCTTGCCTTCATGCAGCACCATTCCGCCTATAAGCTGAACATCAAAATGTCGCATTTCCAGGACCCGCTTTCCGGCTTCCCGCACTACAGCAAATGCTTCGGGTAACAGAGCGCCTAAACTTTCTCCATTTTGGATACGCTGTCTAAACTCATCGGTTTTAGCACGTAAATCAGTATCGGATAAGCCTTGTATTGACGATTCCAAAGCATTAATGATCTGCACAGTTTGGGAATATTGCTTGATCATCCGATCATTGCGACTACCAAAAATTTTTTTAAGTATATTGCCTAGCATATAATCTCTAAGTTCTGCTTATGGGTTAAACAAATGTCAAAAATAAAGGGTGAGATACAGAACTCACCCTTACAAAAAACTAAAAGTAATATTGATTCAACTTGAATTGCTTATACAATAAAATTTCCAACTTGAATACCAGTTATTAGTATTGATAACTTAATATAATGACTATCGTTATTCAATATCGTAATTAATTTATGAATAGCCGCCTTTCCCTCAATCTGTTGGGTTTAGCTCGTCTTCTTCAGAAATTTGGATGGATTGAGGGGTTTATCTTTATATCTAATCTCGAAATGCAAATGCGCCCCTGTTGAACGGCCGGTATTGCCAACTTCCGCAATTTTTTGCCCTTGAAGCACTATTTGTCCTAACTCAACCAATAGTTTCGATGCATGAGCATAACGACTCACCATCTCATCGCCATGATCAATTTCTACCATATTACCATACTCAGGATGACGATCTGAATAAACCACTACACCAGCCGCAGCAGCCTTTATGGGCGTACCTATTTGTGCAGAAAAATCTACACCATCATGAAATGCTTTCTTTCCTGTAAAAGGATCAATTCGATAACCAAAACCTGAAGAGTACCAATCTGAATCTATGGGCATCTCAGTAGGTAAGATAAATTTTGTCAAGCGATCATGCCGCAGTAAAAAATCTAGTGCGCCTAATTTATCTTGCCGTTCTTCCAGCATACTAGATAACTCTTCGAGTTTATGATCAAATTCGATTAAAGTGAGTCCTTCAGAAGTTAATTCTGAATGCATACCGCCTTGTCCAGGTAGTGTGTTAAATGAAAAATCTTGTGGTTTGAAACCTGAAGACTCGGCGAGTCGCTCACCGAGAGCATCCAATCTTAACAATTGCGCTTGCATTTGCCCAAGCTTGCTCGCCATAATGTTTAAATTATCTTGCAAATGCGTTTGTATTTTCCGATGTCTTTCTTCTTGAGGATTAACCAGCACTGCTCTCAATGCCGGAGTATCTATTCGATCTGCATACCGGAGAGAAATAAAATTCAAACCCAGAGCTAATGTTACGATTAGAAGCGATAACACACTGATTGATAATATAAAATGCTTTTTAGTTAATGTAATTTTTTTAGCTTGCTTTGATTTGTTGGAAATTAAAATAATATTCATATGGATAGATCGTTATTAATTAAGTTACTCTAATCGATATGACCTCGCATAAAGTCAACACCTACTTTCGTCATCTCGGCAAGCTGCCAGAATATAAAGAATTATTTACTACAATGTATCAGTTACATGCAAATCAAATCGCATTTTCTAAAATTATCCCATCACATTTAGCGCAGTATTGCAGTCTAGGCAAGGTTTCAAATGGCAAACTAACAGTAATGGTAGAAAATGGCGCAATTGCTTCGAAACTAAAGCAAATTTCTCCTTCGTTGCTGCCTAAATTGAAAGAACTGGGTTGGGAAGTTACTGCAATTCAAATCTTGGTGCAAGCAAATTTCTATGCAAGCAATAGAAATTTTATCGTAAGTCAGGAAAACACAAAGAAAAAAATTAAATTAAGTCAAACCGGAAAAGATTGCTTACTTCAATTGATTGCAACAATGCCCGGTTCGGAACTTAAAGAAACTATTAGGTCTTTTGTAAAAAAACATGACATTGATTAGAAAAAACATTAGGCCAATAAAAACATTTTCAAAGCACTAGCGATTAATGCCTTGAAACAACAGTCAAGATAATGTCTTGATGATCTTTTCAGGAATTTTCTCGAAACAACGCTCTAACAATGGAAACAAAACACGTTCTTCATAACGTACATGAGCCGCCATCAAATCCGCAAATTTACTGAGACGAACAGAAGGTTCCAACTCGCATGATTTATCGGCAAGCCTGCGTAATTGCTCATGCTCGGAATGCATTCGCGCCGCATCATCAGGATTCAACACGATTGATACTTGCTTGAGTAGTTGTTCTTCTTTGTCAAAATGCGATGCCATCACCGCATGCCAATATGCTTCAATTTTTTCCAGTACCTCAAAACAAGCAATTAAGTCATTTGCATTAAGCGCTTTTCGAGCCGCGCGAGCCAGTACCAGTGCGCTGTGGTGTTCTCGTGATAAGGGAAGCAAAAAATCCGGACGAGGCATAAAATTAAAAAAATACTAATCGAATTTACCGGATAAAATCATAGCAAACCTTATTTGTATCAAACTTATTCATTTCTTTTTCCGTAACTCCAATACAGCATGAATCCGGTAAAAAACATACCACCCAATAAATTGCCCGCAAGTACCGGTAATCCGTTCCATAACCACCAATCAACCAAGGTAATATTAGCACCGAGCAACATACCGGCTGGAATTACAAACATATTGACAATCGCATGTTCATAACCCAACGCAAAAAAAGTCATAATGGGTAACCACATAGCAGCGATTTTACCGGCTGTTGCCGTGGAAGCAAATCCCATAGCGGCGCCTAATGTTACCATCCAATTACATAATATCGCGCTGGCAAATGCGCTGATCGTTCCATCCAGACCGAGCTGAGCGTATCCTAGTGTTTTAGTCTCCGCCATGTCAATTGTTCGTTGCAGCGCAGGAATTGAAGCCGGGTCGATAGATCCCATTTTGGTTGCCACAACACAATACAAATAAGCATAAAGGACGCTGCCAATCAGATTGCCAATTAACACCCATATCCAGTTTTTTACTAAATGACCCAGTGAAACCCTGTTGTCTATAACTGCAATTGGAATCAATGCAAAATTACCGGTCGCAAGCTCCAATCCAAGTAAAACGATCAAGACAAATCCTACTGGAAATACCAATGCACCGGCGATACCCCAACCAGTTTGGGTAGCCGCCAAGATTGCCAATGTTGTGGCATAACCGAGAAAAGCGCCTGCCAAAAAACCACGAATCAGCAAATGTTTTACCGGAAGACTTGCTTTCTTAGCACCTGCCTGCAGCATACTTCCAACGATTTCCTCTGGTATTACATACGTCATGCCATTTACCCCTATAACACAAAAGGCTTATTCAAAGCATGCAATTTCCAGTTAAATTAACCATCCAGAGCGGTTATATTATGAAAAGTTAATTTTCCGGCAAAAAAATTTGCAGCAAATCATTCAAAAACCGCCTGCCAAGCACTGTCGGTTTTATGCGATTGCCATCATGTATTAATAGCCCGCGTTGCTCTGCTTCATTAAGTTGTTCACTGACAACCTTAATAGGCAAACCGGTACGCTCCTGAAATACGCTTACATCAAAACCACCTGTGAGCCGTAGTGCATTCATCATGAATTCGAAACTCCGGTCTGCACTCGTTAACTCATGTTGCGTCTGCGTTAGCGGCATACCTGTCTTGTTCCGGTTCAGATATTCCTTAGGATGCTTATATCGCACCTGACGCAAAATTTTATCGGCAAAACTAATTTTACTATGCGCACCCGCACCAATGCCGACATAATCACCAAATAACCAATAGTTCATGTTATGACGCGACGCCTTACCATTCCATGCAAACGCAGAGGTTTCGTAATTGCGGTAACCATGATTTGCAGCAGTTTGTTCAATGAGATCTTGCATTTGTGCCGCGTGTTCGTCATCAGGAAGAATCGGAGGAAAGCGATAAAATAACGTGTTAGGTTCCAATGTCAAATGATAGGCTGATATATGCGTAACACCCAATGAACACGCGACTGCAATATCGGCCTGCGCTTCTGCCACGGTTTGTGTTGGTAACGCGTACATCAAATCCAAATTGATATCATCAAAATTCTCTTGCGCAATTTCCACGGCACGATAAGCTTGCCGATCGTCATGTACCCGCCCTAGCCTGTTAAGATGCTGCGGGTTAAAGCTTTGAATGCCAAGCGACAGGCGGTTAATTCCAGCAGCGCGGAATTCCTTGAATTTGCCGGCTTCGATAGTACCTGGATTGGCCTCCAAAGTAACCTCAGAAAAATGCTCTAAGGGCAGCAAAGTGCGTACGCCTGTCAATATTTTATCTATTGTTTTTGCACTAAACAAGCTTGGTGTGCCACCGCCGAAAAATACACTGCTCAGCCTCCGCCCCCAAACATTTGGTAAAGTTGATTCGAGGTCATGCAGCAGTGCGTCGGCATATTCATCCTCCGGCATTTGATTTACTTCCTCGCGGATTGCATGCGAATTAAAATCGCAATAAGGGCATTTTTTTATGCACCACGGAATGTGAATGTATAAGCTCAATGGCGGCAGCGATTTGAGCTTGGATAATTGTAAGTCAGGACGAAATTCCGATGCGTTGTTAAAAGTCACGAAGCCGGCTATCCAATTTTTCGCAAAGTTAATAACGGTGGACTTGATACGGCTGAACGCGTACCCACGAGACCTGCGACTAAAACGCCCATTATCCCGACGGCTATACCAACCAGCCAAATCCCCGGATTAAATGTGTAATCAAGATGCAAGACATACTTGCCAATAACGTACCCTAACAATGTCGCCCCAAAACTCGCAAATAATCCAGCCAATCCGCCCAATATAATAAATTCAGTTGCCCAAGCGCGGGACAATTGTTCTTTTTTGGCTCCCAAGGCTCTAAAAATAGCCGCTTCATATATGCGCTCATCCTGTGTGGAAGCAATGGCAGCATATAACACTGAAAAACCAGCCAATAGTGTAAATATAAAGACAAATTCAATTGCCTGGGATACCTGCCGAATCATCTGCTGCACTTGATTGATCACCACAGCCACATCAACGACTAATATATTGGGAAAAGTCTTGACTAGATCATGTATCAAAGCAGTTTGTCTAGGCGGCAAATAAAAACTAGTGATATAACTTGCCGGATAGTTATCCAACAGTCCTGGTTGTACTACGATAAAAAAATTGACCCGGAAACTATCCCAATCCACCTTTCTTATACTGGCAATTTTGGCTGAAAAATGACTTCCAGCAATATCGTAAGTCAATTCATCGCCTAACCTAACCCGAAGCGTTTTTGCAATACCTTCTTCTATGGATATAGCAGCTTCTGTCGTACCGTTATTCCACCATTTTCCCTGGATAATTGCATTATCAGCCGCAACCTCATTTGACCATGACAAATTGAATTCACGCCGGATGTGCCTTTCTGCATGCAAATCATCGGCATAATCCTTAAGTGAAATTTTTTTACCGTTAATCTTGACCAACCGACCTTTCACCATGGGATGCATAACCGGCTGCTCAATATTATGCTGATTAAAAAATTCGTCCAGAGACTGTAACTGGTCACCTTGAACATTTACCAGAAAGTGATTCGGCGCATCGGGCGGTAAGCTTGCATGCCAATCAGCAATTAAATCATCTTGAATAAGCGTTAATACCAATAGCGCCATTAACCCCAATCCCAAAGCGACCGCTTGCAATACACTTGAAGCAGCGCGGCGGCGGATACTAGCCAAACCATAGCGCCAAACACCCCCTGCTTGATGCCGCAAACCCGCTAATATTTTGATGAGAATCCAGCCAATACCGCTAAATATTGCAACCGCCACAATAAATCCACCCACAACATAAAGGCCTAATTTCAAGTCTTGCGCTTTCCAGACAAAAAGTAACGACAAGGCAAACAACCCTATTGCATAGCCAGTAATGCTATGTACATTGGATAAACCGATATCCCGGCGCAATACCCGAAGTGCTGGAACACTACGCAAATTTAAAACAGGTGGAAGTGCAAAGCCTACCAATAATACTAAACCAACCAGCAATCCCTGCAATGCCGGCAACCAGCTGGGCCAAGGTAACGCCGTATCGACTATCCCTGTTAACCATTGCGCCAAAATTTCCTGAGCGGCAAATCCAATTACACAACCTAAACTGCTGGCGATAACACCTAAAATAATAAAATAATTGAGATACAAATATAATAAATAATCCTGACTGGCACCGAGACTACGCATCACTGCACATGCATCCAAATGACGTTGTGTAAACCGCCTTACAGCTAATGCTATTGCCGCTGCTGCAAGAACAACGCTCGCTAAAGCTGCCAAGCTTAAAAATTTTTCCGCACGTTCCAACGCAGCCTTGATTTCTGGGCGCGCATCTCGAATCCCTTCGATCCTCTGCACTTTAGTAAGCTGAGTTTTTGCCCAACGACGAAATTGCTGCACTTTTTTTACTTCGCCAGCTATCAGCAAATTATAAGAAATACGGCTTCCTTGCTGAATTAAATCAGTGGCTTCCAAGTCAGCAGCATTTATCATGACACGCGGGTTCATATTGATAAATCCAACTGAATGATCCGGTTCACGCTCAATAAATTCGGTTACGGTCAGTTGCGTGGCACCGACATCAACACGGTCACCCTTTTTTAGATTGAGTTGCATTTTGACTTTTTCATCAACCCAAATTGTTCCAGACTGCGGAATTTGTCCCGCTAATCGTATAGCGGATTCCGTTAATAATTTTTCCGGTTTCTCACTCATCAAATGCACATATCCGCGCAGTGGATAACCATCGGTAACCGCTTTAATTTCAGTAAGCAAACTGCTATCGCTATTCGATATCATGCTAGGGAACTTGGTTACCGATGAAACGGCCAGATCCAATTGCGCAGCTATATCAGCATAATGTTGCGGTAAAGGCTGGTTTGAAATAACCAGTAAATCCGCTCCCAATAACTGATTACTCTCGCGGGAAAGTGCCAATTCTACGCGATCGGCAAAAAAAGCCACGGTCGTTAATCCGCCAATCGCGATGACCAGTGCAAGAATCAATACATTGAGTTCTCCTGCACGCCAATCGCGGCATAACATCCGAAATGAAAGCTTTAAATTAGAATTCATGAAATCATAAGCAGATTTGTTAAAAACCGTTGCAACACGCATTGCATTTGTGGTGATATTCAACCATCAAGTTCCTTAGATCGTGTTACTTACCTGGCAATTTTTCCATCCACCAAGCGAATTTGACGTGAGCATCGTTGTGATAAGGCTTCATCGTGCGTAACTAAAACTAAAGTTGTACCGTGCTCACGATTTAATTCAAACATTAATTCAATAATTTGTATACCAGTTGCCGAATCAAGATTCCCCGTAGGTTCATCAGCAAGCAGTAATTTAGGATCCGTTGCAAAAGCCCGCGCAATTGCCACACGTTGCTGCTCACCACCCGATAATTGTTTGGGATAGTGGTGTAGACGTTTTTTTAAACCGACACGATCCAGCAATTTTTGCGCAACTGATTGTGCATGTGCGACTGCCGTAAGTTCAAGAGGCAGCATGACATTTTCCAATGCAGTTAATGCAGGGAGCAGTTGAAATGACTGAAATACAAATCCTAAAATTTTACCGCGCAAAGCTGCACGGCTATCCTCATCCAAAGTAAAAATATCAATATTATCAAGATGAACTTTCCCTGAAGTAGGCAGATCCAATCCCGCAAGCAATCCCAGCAAAGTAGATTTACCCGAACCAGAAGCGCCGATAATGGCTACTGCTTCGCCAGCTTTCACTTGTAAATTAATATCCTGTAGTATGGTTAATTGCGCTTCACCAGTATTAACTTGTTTTGTAAGCGACTCAGTCCGGAGAATCGGTTGTTCAACTATATCGTCTAACATGAAAAAAAAATTCCTTATTATTCTGATTATCTTTTTTACTTTCGTTCCAGTTGCTACAGCAACGACAACCAAAACAATCATGATCTTCGGTGACAGCTTATCCACCAGTTATGGTTTGCCATCAGATGCCGGTTGGGTTTCATTACTTACCCAACGAATACATTCAAAATTCATCGATTATCGAGTTATCAATGCGAGCATCAGCGGCGAAACAGCACTTGGCGGACGCAACCGAATAGATCGTGTACTCAACGAACATCTACCCGAAATTGTCATTCTCGAGCTTGGCGCTAATGATGGATTACGCGGTGCATCGATAAAATCAATTTATGAAAACCTGGAAGCTATCATTAAAGCATGCAAAAAGTACAATGCTCTAGTTTTACTTGCAGGAATGCAATTGCCCCCTAACTACGGTATTTCCTATACACAAAAGTTCCAGGCAATATTTCCGCAGCTTGCAGAAAATTATCAAATAAAACTGATACCATTTTTGTTGGCTGGGTTTGGCGATAAGCATGATTTTTTTCTCGCCGATGGCATTCATCCAAATGAAGTAGCTCAACGAAAAATTGCAGAGAACGTATGGGAAATTTTACAAACCATGTTTCAAGAAAATCAAGCCGTCACCACTACAGATTCAGATATAGAGTGATCTGATGCGTGACGAATTATATCACTTCGATCTCTATGACGACTATGACGAAGCCTGATTCAATTATTATTCCGTCAAATTGGAATTATCCAGTTTATCTATGAATTCCTGCAGATCACTTGGTAAATGTGCCTGCACCGCCATCACTTCTTTTGAAATGGGATGGTTGAATTGCAAGCTGTGCGCATGCAAAAACATTCGCGATAGATGATATTCATTAGTTGCTTTAGCCAATTGTTTATTAATTTTAAAATTTCCATATTTGCTGTCGCCAATTATTGGATATCCCAGATGGGCAAGATGAACACGGATCTGATGAGTACGGCCTGTTTTTAATTCAGCCTCGAGTAAGCTGAAATTTTTCCATGATTTCTGCAATTTAAAAACAGTATGTGCATGCATTGGCTTATTGCAAGCATTGTTCGATATCTGAACACGCCGTTCACCGGTTGCGGTAATAAATTTATTTAAAGACAGCTTTACATTTTGCACTGTGTTATGCCATTTTCCTTCGACCATGACCAGATAATGCTTTTTAACTGAATTTTCTCGAATTTGCCGATGAAGTTCTACAAGGGCGCTACGTTTCTTAGCAAGCAGCAATACTCCCGATGTCTCTCGATCCAAACGATGCACCAATTCTAAAAATTTCCAAGATGGATTTTGCGCACGTAATTGCTCGATAACACCGAAACTGATCCCGCTTCCACCATGCACAGCCATACCGCAAGGTTTGTCAATAACAAGTAATGCTTCATCTTCAAATACTATATTAATGGAAAAAAAATTAGATGGCCCAATTGCAATGGGTCGCATTGCGTCTTTTTCCGTAACTTTAATGGGCGGTATTCTTACGACATCGCCCAGTTGCAGATGATAGTGAACCGCGGTTCTTTTTCCATTAATACGCACCTGACCACTTCTAACTAATCGATAAATATGGCTTTTAGGGATACTTCGATAGTGTTTAAATAAAAAATTATCTATTCGTTGATTTTCATCTTTTGCCTCAATACATAATTTTTTTACAGACCACGTTAACGCTGTATTTTTGAGCATGTTTTTTTAGATTATTCCCAAAACCGAAGTTTAAATTTTGATTAAAAATTGTATCAACCCTATGTCTTTTTGAAGCACTTGTTGTAAAATTCAAAAATATGTGATTTCTTCTTTTTTGTATAATTTTAAAACCATCCACCATAAGATAATTAAGAAATACAACATGCTATTTTGAACTTTATGTAAAATCTGTTACCTTATGCACGATAAAGGAAGGATTAAATAAATACGCTCTGTTGCTTTCCATGGCGACATTCCAAAAAAATCAAAAATAAGTTAGTAAATTAATCTTAAAGAAACATATAATTGATAAATAAACAATACATCAAAACTATAATTAAATCGATATCTCGTCATTACAACTGCGTACATCACAAAATTCTATCCCATCGATTATTAGATAGAGAATTTATAAATAAAACACGTAAGGTTTGTAAATGAAACGAATGTTATTCAATGCGACGCAGCCGGAAGAGTTGCGTGTCGCTATAGTCAATGGTCAAACTCTAGTTGATCTTGACATCGAGTCTGTTAGTAAAGAGCAGCGTAAAAGTAATATATACAAAGCGGTAATCACACGAATTGAACCCAGCCTGGAAGCAGCTTTTGTCGACTATGGCTGTGAACGCCATGGCTTCTTACCGTTCAAAGAAATATCATTGTCTTGTTTTAATGAAGATTCAGCAAGTAATCGCATTCAAGACCTTATCCATGAAGGCCAAGAATTAATCGTTCAAGTAGACAAAGATGAGCGCGTGAATAAAGGCGCTGCATTAACAACATATATTTCTCTCGCGGGCCGGTATTTAGTATTAATTCCCAATAACCCGAATAGTGGGGGGGTATCTCGCCGCATTACCGGTGAAGAACGTAACGATTTACGTGAACTTATCGCAAAGCTTGAAGTACCGGAAGGAATGAGTATCATCGCCAGAACTGCCGGGATCGGCCGAAGCGTAGAAGAATTACAATGGGACTTAAACTATTTGACGCAGCTTTGGCATGCTATCGAGGAAGCAGCTAACAATCAGGATGGTGTATTTCTGATTTACCAGGAAAGTAGTTTAGTAATTCGCGCAATACGCGATTACTTTAACCAAGAAATCGGTGAAATTCTGATCGACAGCCGTGATATCTTTGAGCAAGCCAGTCAGTTTATGGCACATGTAATGCCCGCCAATGTGGACCGTCTTAAGTTTTATCATGATGATGTGCCGCTCTTCTCGCGTTTTCAAATCGAACATCAAATAGAGACAGCTTATTCACGGCAAGTCACTCTGCCATCAGGTGGCGCTATTGTCATTGATCATACAGAAGCTATGGTATCAGTTGATGTCAATTCTGCACGTGCAATTCGAGGGTTGGATATCGAACACACCGCACTGAATACCAATCTCGAAGCTGCAGATGAAATCGCACGTCAATTAAGATTGCGTGATTTGGGGGGATTAATCGTCATTGATTTTATCGATATGGACGTGCAGCGTAATCAGCGTGAAGTTGAAGCTAGATTGCATGAAGCATTGCGCCAAGACCGCGCGCGTATTCAGGTGGGAAAAATTTCGCGTTTTGGCTTATTAGAACTGTCTCGTCAACGATTGCGGCCATCACTTGGAGAAAGTAACTATATACCGTGTACACGATGTCATGGCACCGGCTTTATTCGCGGCACTGATTCTTCGGCACTGCATATACTAAGAATTGTTCAAGAAGAAGCTATGAAAGAAAACACCAGTGCCTTGCATGTGCAGCTTCCAGTTGATGTCGCCACCTATTTACTAAATGAAAAACGCGCAGAGATATTTGATATTGAGATGCGGCAAAGAATAAATATTATTTTAATACCTAATATTTATATAGAAACGCCCAATTATACGATAACCCGCTTGCGACATGAAGACATCAAGTCAAACGAGGTTCTTGCCAGCTATAAAATGGTCGAGAAAAACAGTGAAGAAAATAATGTAGTTTTTACGGAACAAAAAGCCAAACCCACCAGGCCTCAAGCTGCTGTTCAAGGCATAACGCCTGCCCAACCGGCACCGGTTCGGGAAGATAAAAACCGCGACATATCCTTGCTGGACAAATTTTTTAACTGGTTTAAACCCGCTGCCAGTTCCATTGAGGAAACAAAATCCAGCATCGCAGAGACTAGACAACCTATTGATAAACCAAAGTCTACACATGATCGTAGCAGCCGCCTGCGCGGAAGGCGTGGCCGTAGCAGAAGTGAGCGCAATAAGGATCTCACTAGTAGGTCAGTAAGTTCCGAAACTGAGATACGCGGCAGTTCTGACTCTGAAGAATCACATCGTTATAAAGAAGTATCAGAAAGATTAAACTCGAGAAACACTCCAATTCCACAATTGGATTCAAGTCAACCAACAACTCTTGAGCAATCAGAAGGCTCGTCTATAGTTGAAAAAGAGAACCTTCCTGCACAGAATAACTCTGCAAAATCGGGTGAACAAAGACGCTCACGAAGACAACGCGCTAGTAATAAAAGTAAGGAGCAAATTAGCCGCGATAAGGGCGTACCTGAAAATAGAGATTTAATAACTAACGAATCGGTATCCAGCAGTTTGTCTCATCACGATGATGATTCTTTGATTTCTATACCAAATGTAGAAAAACCAATATCTATTGATGAAGCGCGTAATGAACGAACGCCTAAGAACACTATTGATGTGACAGAGTCTATCAATAGCACAGAGAAAGACAAAATAGTCAGTAGTGAAGCGCCATTACTTGCTGATGATTTAATTCCTGCCGGCAAAACAATTGCCGACATTCCGAATCAGCCAGCAACTCAATCAAGTTTCATGAATGAGCCTCCGAATTTAAAGGAAAGCGGGCTTGTGATGATTGAAACGCCCCCGGAGAAAGTTGAGGTTGCAATGGAAGAAACGATAGCCCCTAAGCGCCCAAGAAGAAGAATTAAAAATGTAGCAGCTACCGAAACTGGCCCATTGATGCAAGTCGAAACTCGCGAATAAGATTTATTGGAGATGCCGTTTATTTAATTGACAGACCATTTATCAGATTGTTGAGATCGTATTCAAGACAACCCAATAAACAAGTCTAAAATTTGCGCTCATGCGAATTAAGTAAACATTCTGAGCCTGTTTTTATATGCAGCAGTAGCGTAACGCGTTATTCAACCATCTATTAATGGGCTTGTTCCCAGTTATCTCCTGATCCAATCTCAATTAATAGTGGTACGTCGAGTTTGAGAACATTTCCCATATAGCCAGGTAATGCTTCTCTTATTAAGGAAATTTCCTCTTTTGGCGCTTCAATAACCAGCTCATCATGAACTTGCATAATCAATTTACTATGCAATTTTTCCTTATGCAGCCAATTGCTTACTGAGATCATCGCTAACTTGATTATATCCGCCGCAGTGCCTTGCATTGGAGCGTTAATCGCTGCTCGTTCAGCAGCTTGCCGGCGATTTCCGTTGTGGCCGTTGATTTCCGGCAACCATAGTCTACGCCCCAGTACGGTCTCGACATATCCCTGTTGCCTGGCTTTTTCTCGCGTTTGTTGCATATACTTTTCAACCCCTGGATAGCGGGCAAAATATCGTTCCATATAAGCACGTGCCGCGCTACGTTCGATTCCCAACTGAGCAGCCAAACCAAATTCAGACATGCCATAAATCAAACCGAAATTAATTACCTTTGCGTAGCGCCGCTGTTCGGAGTCAACCAAATTCAATGGAACTCCAAAAACTTCCGCGGCCGTTGCCCGATGAATATCCTCTCCAGCTGCGAAAGCACTGAGCAATCCCGTATCTTGAGAAATATGCGCCATGATTCGCAATTCAATCTGCGAATAATCGGCTGAAATAATCTGATGACCAGGTGGTGCAATAAATGCTTCTCTAATTTTCCGGCCCTCAGTGGTGCGTACTGGAATATTCTGCAAATTGGGATCCGAGCTGGCTAGCCGTCCTGTCACGGCAACTGCTTGTGCATAATTGGTATGCACCCGGCCTGTATCTGGATTTATCATTTGCGGCAATTTATCCGTATAGGTCGACTTTAATTTTGCCATGCTGCGGTATTCAAGCAGCAATTTTGGCAACGGATAATCCAATGCAAGTTGCTGTAATACGTCTTCATCGGTGGAAGGAACACCCGAAGGCGTTTTTTTTATGACTGGTAATTTAAGCTGATGAAATAAAATTTCCTGGATCTGCTTAGGCGAATTTAAATTAAACGACCGTTCCGCAATTGTATGCGCTTGCTGTTCCAGCACCTGCAATTTTTGCCCCAGTTCATAACCTTGCTGATGCAGCAATTTTTGATCCAATAACACGCCGTTACGCTCCATCTCAAACAACACTTCGAGGATAGGCATTTCTATGCTTTGGTAAATATATTCCAAACGTGACTCATTATGAATGCGGGGATATAGCGTTTGATGCAGTTGCAAGGTTATGTCGGCATCTTCGCCTGCGTATTGTGTTGCAACATCAATTTCGACTTCGTCAAAACCAATACGCTTTGCGCCTTTTCCGGTAACATCCTCATAGCTGATTGTTTTGATATCCAAATGACGTAGTGCCAAACTATCCAGATTATGCAAGCGATGTGATTCGAGCACATAGGATTGCAGCATGGTGTCATGCAGAATACCGTTTAAATTAATGCCGTAATTAGCAAATACATGCCTGTCGTACTTTAGGTTCTGCCCTATCTTAGACTTGTACGGATTTTCCAGCCAGGATCGTAACTTTTCTAGTACCTGAGCAAGTGGCAATTGCCGGATCACCCCGGCATAACAATGTTGCAACGGAATATACGCAGCATGATGGCTTTCAATACAAAAGGAAATCCCGACCAGTTTTGCTTTCCTCGGATCCAAACTGGTGGTTTCGGTATCAATGGATACTAAATGCGCCCTATCCAAACGTACCAACCAGTCGCTGAGTTCACTTTCCATCAAAATGGTTTGATAGCTTCTCTGACGCGCAAGCGCAACACTCACGTTCCCATTACCGGCTGCAGCTATGTGCATATCATCTTCAGAAGTAACTGCTGAGGATTGGTGGATAGTCATTTGTTGACGTAATTCCCGCAGTGCTGCTTTCATATCCAGCCGTTCATAAAGCTGCACCAATTGCGGAAGATCCTGCGGTTGCGATGTAAGATCGGTGACATCTATTGGCAAATCCAAATCGCATTTAATTGCAATAAGCTGGCGTGCCGTATCGAACCAGTTAAGTGCTTTGCGTAAATTATCGCCAACAACACCTTTGATTTCATCGGCATGCGCGATGATATTAACCAATGAACCATATTGAGCCAGCCACTTTACTGCAGTCTTTGGCCCTACTTTTTCTACCCCGGGAACATTATCGGATGCATCACCTACCAGCATCAGATAATCCAGCATACGTGCTGGCGGCACACCGAATTTAGCCAGTACATTCGCCTCATCGAGCACTTCATTGCTCATGGTATTGACCAATGTAATATGAGAATTCACCAGTTGCGCAATGTCTTTGTCGCCGGTTGAAATAATACAGCGCATATTGGCCGCTACTGCCCGCTTGGCTAATGTACCGATCACATCATCAGCCTCCACACCCTCAACAATCAGCATTGGCCATCCCATTGCGCGAATACAAGCATATAAAGGCTCGATTTGAACGGCCAGATCGTGTGGCATTACTGGCCGATGAGCCTTATATTCAGGGAAAATTTCGTCACGAAAAGTTTTGCCTTTTGCATCAAACACGCACGCGCTATAATCGGCATCGTAATCTTTATGCAAGCGCTTCAGCATATTGAGCACACCGTGAATTGCTCCTGTCGGTTCATTGTTACGATTGCGTAAATCGGGCAGTGCATGAAAAGCACGATACAAATAGGATGAACCATCTACCAACAACAACGTTTTCATGAATAAAATTCCTATGAACCAGCAAGATAAACCAGCCACTCACTTAGCGATCGATAAACCCTGGTCAGCAAAAGAATCATGGCGCTTATTCGGAATTATGGCAGAATTTGTCGAGGGAACGGAACGTCTTGATGCCATCCAGCCTGCTGTCAGTATTTTTGGCAGTGCACGGACTCAGCCTGATAGTCCGCACTATAAGCTGGCCGAGCAAATTGCCAAGCAGCTTTCTGACGCGGGTTTTGCCGTTATTTCTGGCGGTGGTCCGGGTATTATGGAAGCTGCCAACAAAGGCGCTTATTTTGGCAAATCCCCTAGCATCGGCTTAAACATTCAGCTGCCCCATGAACAACACCGTAATGCCTATCAAGATATCAGTCAGACTTTCAGGCATTTTTTTGCCCGAAAATATATGTTTGTCAAATTCGCCACCGCTTATGTCGTGCTGCCAGGCGGTTTTGGAACTGTAGATGAACTGATGGAAGCCTTGACATTGGTTCAAACTGGTAAAACACGAAAAATGCCGATCATCCTGGTTTACTCTGAGTTTTGGCAAGGTTTATTGGATTGGTTCCAACGTATACTCATTTCTGAGGGTTTCATTTCAACCGAGGACATGGATCTCATTCAAGTCATTGATGAACCCAAAAAAGTTGTCGATGCAATTTTTCAATATTATGAAACCAGCGGATTCGAACTTACTGCTGCTGAGAGAGAAGTTCAGCTTAATCTGTAGGAAAGCTATGCATATGTCCGCAGCATAAACTGCTAACCGCCCACGGAACCGCTGCCATTCAGAGATTCCCAAACTGTCATCAACCATTTTAAGTAGAATACGGAATAATCCTGACTTTGCGGGAATCATTATGTACCGATTCATTTTTATCATGCTGTTAAGTTCTGCAATTCCTGTCATGGCGCAGTCCGAGCAACCCCATCAGCCAAAGAAACCATCACAACCCGGCAACCGGGCTCCGTTGCCTGTGATATCTGGATTGCCGCCCGCTCATGCTGATGAACCACAACCACCCGATATTCAAATGGATCCTGAACTGGAGACACAAGTCACCATTATAAAGCGCGGCGAAGATACTATCGAAGAACATCGTGTAAACGGTGAGCTTTTGATGATCAAAGTAATTCCTCGTATTGGACCGCCCTATTACCTTAAGAGAAATACCGTTAAAGAACAATATACACATCCCGAGGCCGGGATTGATGTCAGTCCGCCGATGTGGCAATTATTCAGGTTTTAATTTTCATAACTAACACATCATTACTTTAATTGAGATTGCTGCGTTAATACATTTTTGCTTTTTAATTCTGTTGATTCATGTCTGTTTTCACCCCTGTTACCGATAGCCAGCTAACAATATGGTTAGAAAATTATGCGCTTGGTCAATTGATCAATCTGCAAGGTATTTCTTCAGGTATCGAAAATACCAATTACTTTGTTACCACCAAGCATGGTAAATTTGTACTGACACTATTTGAAAAGCTTACCCATGACGAATTACCCTACTACCTGAATCTGATGACGCATTTATCCCAGCATGATATTCCGTGTCCGGCACCGATCCCCAGAAATGATCATAAACTGTTCGGCACATTAAACGGCAAACCGGCCACCATTGTGACTTGCCTGCCAGGGCAATCAGTCATGCAACCCACCGTGCAGCAGTGCGCGGAAGTAGGTAAGATGTTAGCCAAAATGCACCGTGCGGGCAGCTCATATCACGATAGTATGGAAAACCCGCGTGGACTGAGGTGGTGGCAAGAAAGAGCGCCTGAACTCATGCCTTTTTTGACCGCCGATGAAAAAACACTCCTTGACAACGAATTGAATTACCAGGCTTCTCTGCATTCATCTGCACTTCCTGCCGGAGTTATTCACGCTGATTTGTTTGGCGATAATATTCTGTTCACAGAAAATAAAATTGGTGGCGTCATCGATTTTTATTTCGCTTGCAATGATATCTTTTTATACGATCTGGCCATTACGGTTAACGACTGGTGTATGACGGAAGAAAGAACTTTAGATCAAACATGCACACGTTCACTGCTTCAGTCTTACCATCGTTTTCGCCCGCTTTCTTCAATCGAACATATCGCTTGGCCAGCTATGCTACGAGCGGGTGCCTTACGTTTCTGGATTTCCCGTTTATATGATTATCATTTACCTCGCCCAGGAGAATTGACGCATGCAAAAGATCCTGCGCACTTTAAACAAATCTTGAAAAATCACATTTCAAATTTAGCCAGCATAAACAATCTCTGGATCTAAACGTTGAAATTCGTCATATCGTCTTAACTGGAGGATTAATAATGGAAATTCATCAAGTCCACGCCAAACAAGGTTTGCAATGGATACTGAGCGGCTTTTATTTGTTTCGAAAAGCGCCATTAGCCTGGGTTATGGTTTGCTTTACATTAATACTCATTGCCATGACCATCTCCCTCATACCGCTACTTGGAAAGTTTATTTTTACTCTCATATCGTCAGTATTCCTGGCTGGCATTATGATAGGCTGCAAGGATCTGGAACAAGGCAAACAACTTGAAATTATCCATTTGTTTGCTGCCTTTAAAACCAATGCTGCGCCATTGATTACTATCGGCGGTATTTATCTGATTGGACAAATTTTAATCATTGGCTTAGTGATGTTGATCGGTGGATCACAAATGACTGATATGCTGTTATATGGCAAAAGAGTCGATGAAAGCGAATTGATGGGTGTAATGAGTAATTTTTTGACAGCATCGCTCATTGTGCTAGCTCTTTCCATACCATTGATGATGGCTTCCTGGTTTTCTCCCTTGTTGGTGATATTTCATAATATTCCACCCATCGTTGCAATGCAGAGAAGTTTCTTTGCATGCTTAAGAAACTTCATTCCCTTTCAAATATATGGCATTACACTGATTATATTGACCATTCTTTGTGTGATGCCATATGGTGTTGGATTAGTTATTCTGATTCCTACCATTTTTGCATCTATTTATGTCAGCTATAAAGACATTTTTCTGGCTGAACCACTGCGCTTCAAAAATAACGAATCCGAACCCGATTATCAAATGGCCAACTGGAAGAATGATGATAACCGGTCTGCGCCACATGACAATGAAACAACGCAGGAAGCTGCAACCGCAGAAAATAAGTCAAGAAATTCCAGTAATACCGTTCAATGCGCGCAATGCAAGATCTTTGTAGCAGCCACTGAGGCGATTGAAGAAAAAGGACATTTCTTTTGCAGCGAGGAGCATCGCCAGCAATATCAAATCAGCGATCAATCCGGAAAGTAAGCTATAACCCAATGTGCCGGTAAAGTGTAAAAGAAGTATCAATGCCAACGCTGCAAAAAACTGTGCTAATAATTCAACATGATTGCTTTCCTGGTCCACACTGATAATTGCAAACTGTCAGGAAATACAACATTCCTAGCTGTTTTCCCTGGTACATTACGGAATAAGCTTTAACTCTTCGAGCCATACCCGTGCTTCCGAATCGGCCGGTGCCCGCCAATCGCCACGTGGCGATAACGATCCGCCTGATCCCACTTTTGGAGCGTTCGGAATACATGAGCGTTTGAATTGACTGATCTGAAAAAAACGAAAAAGGAAGACACCAAGCCAGTGTTTGATTCCTGCTAGATCGTATTCATGTTGTAAATGTTCAGCAGCACCATCCGCCGGCCAGCTGCCTTGCATCCGGTTGCCCCAGGCATGCAACGCAAGAAATGCAATTTTTCCCGGACGAAAGCCAAAACGGGTTACATAATAAAGATTAAAATCTTGCAACTCATAAGGCCCAATAATTTGTTGCGTGCTTTGCAGCGATTCGTCAGAAAATTGAACGGGAATAAGTTCGGGTGAAATTTCTGTAGTCAAAATCGATGCCAAGGCGTCGCTTGTCTCATCATTAAATTGCCGTGCTTGAATAACCCAGCGCACGAGATACTGTACCAGCGTCTTGGGAACGGAGGCATTAACATGATAATGAGCCATATGATCGCCGACGCCATATGTGCACCATCCGAGCGCCAACTCGCTAAGATCCGAAGTTCCCAACACTAATGCATTGTGATAATTGGCCAAACGAAACAAGTGAGAGGCACGTTCTCCCGCCTGCACATTCTCAAAGGTAACATCGTATATCTGTTCTCCATTAACAAATGGATGATCGATATCTTTTAGCATCTGCAACGACGATGGGCGGATATCTATTTCTTGAATCGAAACACCGAGTGCATTCATCAGTTTCAACGCGTTGGATTTTGTCGCTTCACTGGTAGCAAATCCCGGCATTGTATACGCGAGAATATTGGCACGCGGGAGATTCAGGCGGTCCATTGTCTGTGCAGCCACGATCAGTGCATGGGCAGAATCCAATCCACCTGAAACCCCGATTACAACCCGCTGGGTTTGTGTAAACGTCAGGCGTTTCATCAAGCCATGCACTTGTATTTGGTATGCCTCGTAACAGTGTTCATCGCGCGTAAGTGAATCGCCGGGAACAAACGGAAATCGCTCAACATGGCGCAACAAAGGAATGCGTTCATCTGGAACCCGGAATTCAAATTCGACCGGACGAATTGCCCGCACAAGCTCGA
Source organism: Nitrosomonas sp. (assembly GCA_008015565.1). Lineage (GTDB taxonomy): Bacteria > Pseudomonadota > Gammaproteobacteria > Burkholderiales > Nitrosomonadaceae > Nitrosomonas. Next base: position 26,688 of record SSFV01000020.1, read on the forward strand.
TGTGCGTTTGAACACAATCGTTAAAGCTAGTCATGCGCATACGATCTTGTATAAGCCGTCCGATATCGATATCCGCAGTGATCATTTGCTCCCGGTCAGAAAATCGCAAGGATTCTTCCAGTAATTGATTATTCTCATAGATTAAAGCATGGCCGTCCCAGGCTAAATCAGTGGTTGATTCACCGGCGCCGGCTGCCGCATAGAGATAAGCTGCAATGCATTTGCTTGATTGTAAAGCACAAAGGCTGCGACGGTATTCGACTTTGCCAATAGTTATATTACTTGCCGACAAATTGGTAAGAATAACCGCTCCCGCCAGAGCTGCATTGGTACTGGGTGGAATGGGTGTCCACAAATCCTCGCAAATCTCGATATGGAAAGAAAAATTAGCGACATTCACCGCACTGAAAATGAGATTGTTGCCAAATGGAACAGTGTAGCCGAGAAACCTGACTTCCTGTGCTATGACGGCATGAGCGGATGTAAATTGCCGCTTCTCGTAAAATTCCCGGTAATTCGGCAAATAAGTTTTTGGTACGATACCAAGAATAGAACCGCGATAAATAGCTATTGCGCAATTGAAGAGCTTGCCTTCAAAGCGTAACGGAGCGCCAACAAGCAGGATGGGCGTCAATTCGTGGCTAGCATCAACGATACGAGCGATCGCAGCAACCACGGCATCAAGCAAAACTTGCTGATGGAAAAGATCGTCGGCAGTGTAGGCTGAGATTCCCAGTTCCGGGAAAAGCGCAATTGCGGCATTGCTTTCTGAAGCTCGAAGTGCAAGCTGAAGGGTATGTTCAGCATTAAAGACTGGATCAGCAACCTTGAGGGCGGGAATGCACACCGACACCCGCACAAAGTCATGCGAATAAATGGAATAAAAATTTTTCACAAGCTTCTCGAACGACTTACCTTTTTGTGTCTGTAATCTGCAAATAATCTTGATAGTCTCAAGAAGGATAGTAAACCGATCCGGCGTGATTTACCAGTTAGAAGCTAGTGTGTGATCCACACTTGTTTGTAGAAAACAAAAAGAAATACAGTGGGAAATGAAATACATACTAAACCGCGGTTAATTTTGCGTAATCAAGCGATAACCACTTAGTTCCACTCTGATCAAAATTGACCTGTACACGCGCATCGCTGCCGCTGCCTTCACAATTAACAATAACGCCCGCGCCAAATTTCGCATGCAAGACATTTTGTCCGATCCGCCATTTATCCAAATAAGTTTTTGGCAAGCTAGAAGGTGAAATCCTTGTAACACCTACAGAGGTTTGATTGCTGGAATCCGAATAATAGCGCTCCAAATTCTTATGTGGTGCTGGCTGGAGCCATTTCAGGCAGCTTTGTGGAATTTCATCGAGAAAACGCGATGCGATGTGATAGCGAGTTTGGCCATGCAGCATGCGGCTTTGCGCAAAACTCAGATATAACCGGCGGCGTGCACGCGTCATAGCCACGTACATCAAACGTCTTTCTTCCGCAATGCCATTCACTTCATTTAAACTGTTATCGTGCGGAAACAATCCTTCTTCCAGGCCACTTAGAAAAACACTATGGAATTCCAATCCTTTCGCAGCATGCACAGTCATTAATTGCAAAGCATCCTGACCATTGCCTGCCTGATGTTCTCCCGCTTCAAGCGAAGCATGTGCCAGAAATTCAGTCAAATTGTTACCCTCGCTTTCATGCAAAAAAGTAGTGGCTGCATTGATGAGTTCATTGAGATTTTCCTGCCTTTCTACTCCCTCGCGTTCCTTCGCATAGTGAGCGAGTAATCCGCTATGCTTGAGCATACTCTCTACGATCGCCGGTAAAGGTAAAGCATCACAATCTTCACGCATCGAAATAACCAGATGCACAAATTTGACAAGTCCTTTTAACGATTCCGTGGATTTTTGTTTCACTGTTATCTCGCCACCGCACTTTTGTAGCGCTGCAGCCCACAAACTTCCACCTTGCGTCTTGGCATCATCCTGCAGCTGCTCAACGCTTCTGGCCCCAATACCGCGCGCCGGAAAATTGATAATGCGTAATAGCGCGCTGTCATCTTCAGGATTGGCAATCAAACGCAAATAAGCCAGTGCATGCTTAATTTCCTGACGATCGAAGAAACGCATACCCCCATAAACACGATATGGCAGTGCTGCATTGAATAGACTATGCTCGAGAATCCTTGATTGGGCATTGGAGCGATAGAGTATGGCAATCTCGGATAATGCGATTCCCTCAGCATGCAGGGCCCTAATTTCATCAACAATGAATGCGGCTTCATCGAAATCATTTGGCGCATTATAAACACGCAAAGGTTCGCCTTTCCCTTCTGCAGTCCAGAGATTCTTTCCCAGACGATCGCTATTATTTTCTATCAAGGCATTGGCAGCATCAAGAATATTGCCATGCGAGCGGTAATTTTGCTCCAGTTTGATGATCTTCGAGACACCGAAATCGCGCTCAAAATCTTTCATGTTGTCAACATTTGCGCCGCGAAACGCGTAAATACTCTGATCATCATCGCCAACGATAAATACCGCCGCAGCATCGTTATTACCCGTCCCCGCCAACAATTTCAGCCATTGATACTGCAACTGATTGGTGTCCTGAAATTCATCCACCAAAATATAGCGAAAACGCTCGCGATAATGCCGGCACAAAACTTCATTGCGGTTTAACAATTCGTAACTGCGTAATAATAATTCGGCAAAATCTACTGCGCCTTCCTTAAAGCACCGCTGTTCATAGGCTTGGTAAAACTCGAGCATACGCCGCGAAAAAGCATCTTCTGCCGTAACATACGCGGCGCGTAGCCCGGCTTCCTTAGCATCATTGATAAACCATTGTACCTGGCGGGGCGGGAATTTCTTTTCATCGGCGGACATGTCTTTCAAAATGTGTTTAATTACCGCCAATTGATCTGCAGAATCGAGAATCTGGAAAGCTTGCGGCAAGCCTGCATCCTGATAATGTGTCCGTAGCATGCGATGACATAAACCATGAAATGTGCCTATCCACATACCGCGGGGATTAACTGGCAGAATTGCAGTAATTCTCGCCAGCATCTCCTTTGCTGCTTTATTGGTGAAAGTTACGGCGAGAATGCCACTTGGGCTAGCTTGCCCCGATTGAATCAAATAAGCGATACGCGTCGTTAATACACGTGTTTTGCCACTACCGGCACCAGCGAGAACCAATGCTGATTGGTGCGGCAGTGTAATCGCTTCCAGTTGCTGCGGATTGAGATCGGATAATAATAACGCCATGCAAGTTATCCGATTTATGCGGCCTTAATTATGCCGCAGCAACAGAACGTTTGGTCAATAGATTCAAAAATTCTCATTAACTCAGAATCTTATGTATAACTCATAACTTGTCATTGTGATTTAAGCACCAGCAATAAATTAAGCCGTTATTTCAACGCTCTGCTTTTAGTCACAATTTCCAATATCAGCGGCGTAAGAATCAATTCAATTGCCATGCCCATTTTGCCGCCTGGAACGACAATAGTATTCGGACGAGACATAAATGAATCATGAATCATATTCAACAGGAACGGGAAATCTGCCATTTCAGGATTTCTGAAGCGAATAACCACAAAGCTTTCATCCAATGTCGGAATTTCACGTGCTATAAATGGGTTGGACGTATCAACTGTGGGCACGCGTTGAAAATTGATATGCGTGCGTGAAAATTGCGGCGTAATGTAGTGCACATAATCGTGCATCCGGCGCAAAATAGTATGAGTAACCGCTTCAGTTGAATAACCTCGCGCATTCGTATCGCGATAAATTTTCTGAATCCATTCCAAATTGACAATTGGTACAACGCCAACCAGCAAATCAACATATTTTGCTATGTCGGCAGTATCGCTTTTTGCGCCACCGTGCAACCCCTCATAAAACAACAGATCAGAACCTCCAGGAATAGGCGACCAAGGCGTAAAGGTACCCGCTTTCTGTTGCCATGGCTGCGCTTCTTCGTCGTTATGCAAATAGAGACGCGACTGGCCGGAGCCGCTTTCTCCATATTCTCTGAACAATGCTTCCAGTTTTTCAAATTCATTGGCTTCCGGACCAAAATGGCTGATTGCACGTCCGCCATTTTCTTCCGATTTGGCAACCGCCTGCTTCATCGCTTCGCGATCATAACGATGAAAGCTATCTCCTTCTATAATTGCTGCTTTTAACTTCTGGCGGCGAAAGATATGCTCAAAGCTATTTTTAACCGTTGAAGTTCCTGCACCTGAGGATCCGGTAACAGCGATAACCGGGTGTTTTTGTGACATTTTATTGTTCTCCTAAATTATGACGATTAAATTTATATAATTATTGTGGTACTTTTATACTTGTTATGGACAGGACTGTTTTTTTCAGATTTTAATTAACTATTGCAATTGAGCTAAGTGGAACTAATAAAATCTACCCTATGTCTCAGTGATAGTTTAAGTAACTCGCATATTGTATACCAAGAACGCGAACAAATCGTTTGTACCCGTTCCGTTAAGAAATCAAAATTTAATAAACGCAAATAGCTTATCGCAATTATTTGATTGATTCCGAGTTACAGCCTCATATGAAAAAAATGCGGTGGTTGTTAATGGTCTTTTCTTTAGCTGCATCACTACTGGTCACTCCCATCATTGCAGACATGGACGGCGGAGATGGCGGGGAAAGTGATGGCAGCGGAGATATGGACAGCGATTACGGTAATGACGATGGAGGAAATCATCATCACCATGACCATATTCACAGTCACCTAATTTTAGGAGCTGGCGGTTATTACAATCCATGGTTTTGGGGTGGTTACTATGGCCCGGGTATATGGCAAGGTTATTATGGTTCCAGCATATGGACTCCTTACGGTTATCGTAGTTATGGGTACGGTTTTGGCACTCCATTTTATCCACCTTATTATTCTTATCCGCCGGTGATAACAATACCTACGCAACCGCCTGTCTATATACAACAGCAAGATTTTAACCGCTCGCAACCAAGAAGCGGCTATTGGTATTATTGCAAAGAACCGCAAGGATATTATCCGTATGTGAAAGAATGTCCGGCCGGTTGGATACAAGTTACCCCTCAATCCAATATACAGTAACCAAAATGAGAATATTATGAAAACGACTGAAAAGCTGCTTATATGTTCACTGGCATCGTTTATCGTAAGCGCATGCGTCAATTTACCAAGTGGACCGAGCGTTATGACGCTACCCGGTTCAGGAAAAAGCTTCGAGCAATTTCGCGCCGATGACTATGATTGCCGCAGTTATGCGCATGAACAATTAGCCGGTGTATCGCCACGTCAAGCTGCGCAAGCAAGCGGTGTGGAGAGTGCTGCAATCGGTGCTGGATTGGGTGCCGCCGCCGGCGCTGCGATTGCCGGTGGAGGGGGGGCTGCAATCGGCGCAGGCACTGGTTTACTTGCTGGCGGACTAGTAGGATCCGGAACCGCCACCACTTCAGCATACGTCAATCAGCAACGCTACGATATCGGTTATATTCAATGCATGTATGCAAAAGGTCATCGCGTGCCTGTTTCCGGCAGAATCACGGATGACCGCCCTGCAACGAGCAATGTAAGAAATGTCACACCGCCTCCCGCTAACTTCACCCCTCCTCCACCGCCGCCTGGCAATCCGCCACCACCTCCTCCGCGATAACTTTTGTCTATCGTTATGAAGGAAAAAATGCGATCGTTTAATTCGACGGGCATCAACCTAAGTTAGATTGATAATAATTTGCCTTGAGTACATTTAGTGCATATCATCGTTTGGCCTAACCACATATAACTCAGCATGATTTTAGGCTAGAATAGATTTGTTTATAGCGATTGGTAACAAACCATCGTTCAGCCTTTCCCGGACCGGAAGCGCTGACGTTAGTTTCCTTCAAACCGTCAAGGGTTTTAAATAAGAACACAAAGGAGTAAAACTGTGCATCCGATTGTACCTATTATTATGGCACTTGGTGCCATTCTGTTTTTTGTTGGTTTAGCTGTTCAAATTCGACTTGGCGCTAAGAGAATTAACACTATTAAACTGCGCAATAAAGAATATAAAGTTTGGCAATTTGTGATTTTAATGATTGGGTCAGGTATAGGGTTAATAATGATATCGGTTATATTGCCAAAACATATCACTTACCAGCCTGAATCAACGTCACAATCATTATCACCCATTTTATCCGGCAATCTAAAATACGAATTGGATTCGGTGCTTTCTTCATTAGATCTCAATAATCCAGCAATAATAAACGCTGTCGCCCGATTCCAAACCGAATATCAAGAAGCATCGCAAAGAAATGATCACAATACAATGGAATTACTGATTATGGAGTTTACCCACAGAATTCGCGCCGAACTACAAAACCGAGACTATCCAGAAAGTCAGATTGAGCGTGAAATAACAAGGATTTCCAATATCCTTAAACAATCCGCAAAACAAGAAAAAAACGATTAATAACTATCCGGAATTTTTGTCAATCCATAGAGGAATTATTATGAAAAAATCGATGCACGCGCTTCTTCTCATTTTCGTCCTGTTTCTAACTGCTCAAAGCCCGGCATTTGCCAATCAATATCCCGATAAAGTCGTTGAAAAATTAGGAAATGGATTAGCGAATGCCGTTACCGGCTTCGGTGAAATACCTAAAACGATGATCATTTACGGCAACCGGGACGGCGTTATTCACGGAGTGACAGTCGGATTTATTACTGGCATAGCTTATGCAGTTGGCCGTTCGCTAAGCGGCGCTTTTGATATTGCCACTTTTTTCGTTCCAACTACGCCATTTGTAAAGCCGAGATTCATCTGGGATGACTTTAATCGAGAAACAAGCTTTGTCGAAGCACAAATGCGCTAATCTCCAGTATTTTTGTTCTTGCATTCAAGTTATGAATGAATGCAAGAACAAAATCAGCACTATTGATCTGCAGAGATGACTTCTTTTGCAACACGTCAAAGCATTTGTCGATTTCTTAGTGACACGGTTTAAGGAATTGCATTATCAGGATGTATTTTAGTTTTGCTTGATAATGCAATTCTTGACACGCTATGTGGAAGTTACTGCCTAACTTATCGATGTCTTCTCGGAGTGTTGAATTGCAACTCCTATTATGAGCTGAATGATCTCCATTGGAAGCATTATCACCTATAAAAACGGTCCCAATTTGATCTATTCAAGCAATTAAATAGCTTTTTACCGTATTTTTAGATCATGAGTATTGAAGTACCTATAGGAATAAATAATTCAATTACCGATTACCCGCATGATAAAATCCAAATTGAATTTTTGAACGTTTATCCGGCTAACCTGACATACCAATCCCAGCTTTATCAATCATGATACAACTCACCGTTAATGGACAACCACAGCAATTTGAAGCACCGATAAATGTGACTCAGCTTGTCGATCACCTTGCACTACAAGGTAAACGCATTGCAATCGAACGCAATGGCGAGATCGTTCCGCGCAGCCAATTCTCGCAGCAAATGCTCGCGCATGGGGATCAATTGGAAGTTGTGGTCGCGGTGGGCGGCGGCTAAATTTCCTTAATCTATTCAGCACTATACTTTGTACAAAAACATTCATGGACAACTTAATCATTGCCGGTAAGACCTATACATCCCGTTTATTGGTCGGCACGGGTAAATACAAGGATTTCGACGAAACGCGTGCTGCCGTTGAAACAAGTGGCGCGGAAATCATCACCGTCGCTATCCGGCGCACGAATATCGGGCAAAACGCCGGTGAACCGAATTTGCTGGATGTTTTGCCACCTTCACAATACACGTTATTACCCAATACCGCCGGTTGCTATACTGTTGAAGATGCGGTTCGCACCTTGCGCCTGGCGCGTGAATTGCTGGATGGTCACAGTCTGGTTAAATTGGAAGTGCTGGGCGATCCGAAAACGCTGTATCCGAATATGGTGGAAACTCTGAAGGCTGCGGAAATCCTGATTAAAGAAGATTTTCAGGTAATGGTGTACACCTCGGATGACCCGATCGTCGCCAAGCAACTGGAAGACATGGGCTGCGTGGCCGTGATGCCATTGGCTTCATTGATCGGTTCCGGTATGGGCATTCTGAATCCCTGGAACCTGCAAATCATCATCGATAATGCCAAAATTCCGGTGCTGGTCGATGCCGGTGTCGGCACAGCATCCGATGCCACTATCGCAATGGAATTGGGTTGCGATGGCGTGCTAATGAACACCGCTATTGCCGCGGCAAATAATCCTGTGCTGATGGCATCGGCAATGCGCAAGGCGGTTGAAGCCGGGCGCGAAGCGTATTTGGCGGGGCGTATGGCAAGAAAACTATACAGTGCCAGCCCCAGCTCTCCGGCAGATGGCGTAATCGGCTGCTCGAATACCGGAAAATAAAACCAATTCCGATGCAACAAGCCATTCGCAGCTTTGTACTTCGTCAGGGACGTGTATCCGATGCGCAACGCCGTGCCTGTGAAACGCTGCTGCCCAGATATGGCATTCCATTTGGCGAAAACCTCCTGAATCTGAATCAGGTTTTTGGCCGCCCAGCGCCCAAAATCCTGGAAATCGGTTTCGGTATGGGAGAAAGCACCGCTGCCATCGCGCAAAACAACCCGGAAAATGATTATCTGGGTATTGAAGTCCATACGCCTGGGGTTGGCAGCCTGCTCAACCACATCGAAAAACGAGGCTTGAACAATTTACGTATCATTCAACATGATGCGGCTGCAGTACTGCAACATATGCTGCCGGCAGCATGCTTAAACGGTATTCACATTTTTTTCCCCGACCCTTGGCCCAAAGCCAGACATCATAAACGCCGCCTGCTGCAACCCGCTTTGGTTGCTCGTTTGTGCCATCACTTAAAGCCGGGGGGTTATATTCATACTGCCACCGACTGGGAGGACTACGCCATGCAAATTTTGCAAATTCTTAGCCACCAACCGGATTTAAGCAATACAGCTTGCGATTTTGCACCGCGGCCGCAATACCGTCCATTAACCAAATTTGAACAACGTGGCCTTAAACTTGGGCATGGTGTTTGGGATTTAATTTTTACAAAAAGCTAAATCCGTACAATCCCTGCCGCTCAAATGCGTACAATTTATTGTTTAATGACAGGAAATCGAATGCGTAAAATTCTCACTGCAACCTTAGCCAGTTTGATACTGACGGCTCCCAGTTTAGCACATGAGCATATCCGACCCGGTTTATGGGAAATTACCACCAAATCCGACTTACTGGCATTGATCCCGCATATTCCCTCTGAGCACATGCAGCAACTGAATGATCTCGCCAATCGCTATGGCTTGAAATTACCCAGTATCGAAGGCAATACAGCCGTTTCAAAAATATGTATTACACCGGATATGGCAAGTCAGGAAATTCCTGCTTATTTTTATGAAAATCGCTCCGGTTGTACCATTCAGAATGCAACCCGTACCGGCAATAGTTATAAGCTGGATCTCGTCTGCAATCAACAACATTTCCAAGGCAATGGTACTGCGCAGGGTAAATTCACCAGCCCGGAAAATTTTTCGGGAAGCACCGAATTCGATAGTTCTGTCAGCGGCCATCCGGTCTTTGCATCAGCAGAAACTACCGGCCGCTGGATCGGCGAGCATTGTATCGCGGTGAATCCATTGCAATAACAAGCTATCATTCTTCATCTCACCCGGTTCATATATAATTTAGAACGGGTTATTCGCCAGGTGGTCTCACGTATTAGCGTGCAGATGAAGCATGAACAGTACTACAAAATTTTACAGCATCCTGATATTGACAAATTTCATCAGCGCTTCCTGTTATGCATTTAATGTGAACTATCAAAGCGGGCCGCGAATTAAAAGTGATGATGGCAATTTTGAAATAGGACTCAACGGTCGCGGTCATTTCGACGTTCATTCCCTGTATCCGGATCAAATCGATCCGGATTATCCGGCATTCGGCAGCCAGCTTTTAACCAGCAATGACCGCGATGGACTTAATTGGCGAAGAACTTACGCCACCTTGACGGGAAAATTTCATCAATTAAATTTTAAATTTGAAAATGATTTTGCAATAAATGCCGATACCGCTTTTCCTCACAGCCTTCGTGAGGCCTGGCTAGCCACCAAACTTGGGCCAGGTCAATTAACAATCGGTCAATTCAAGCCCTATCGCGGTCTGGAAGAAATAACCAGCTCCAACGAAATTACCTTGATGGAACGTCCGTCAACCTCATCCACCGGACTATACAGCGGGCGGCAATTTTTAACTGGAATTGGCTTTCGATCCTTAATCAAAGACAATTTGGGCGTGGGTATTCATGTCATGAGCCTTTCTCATTTTGGTCAACCAATTGACGGAGTTACATATGGTGGCCGTGTCGTTTGGCTGCCACTCGATACAGAAGGTAACATCCTTCATCTAGGTTTTTCTCTCAGCAGGGATACTGCCAATAATAATTCACTGCCTGCCGGGATAGTCGATGTCTATGGCGGTCGTCAGGGCGTCAATCAATCTTTGGGCATCGCAGGCGCAGCGTTTGGCGCGCCACACAGCAATAGCCAATCCACTTTTTCTGCCGAAGCGGCCTACTCGATTGGACCCTTCACACTGCAAGGAGAATACGCGGTCTCACGCTTGGATAATACCCATCGAATTCACGGCAACTTAAGAGGTTCCATTATTCATGCTTACTATGTACAAGCTAGCTGGTTCGTAACAGGGGAACACGTAGTGTATAAAAAAGACCGAGGCGCTTTTGCAAAACCTCGACCAAACGGAAACTGGGGTGCATTAGAGTTAGCCGGACGATATGATGTTGCAGAAAACATCAGTCAAAATATGATTGCCGATCCCTGCAAAACAGGAACATCACAATGCCAAGTTGAGGTCATTACGCTGGGCGTGAATTGGTATCCTTATCAAAATATCCGCTTCATGTTCAATTACTATTGGACAGAAGCCATGCTGGGTAACTTGGGTGCTGGTACAGCAACACAGAAAGATAATTTGTCGGTATTTTCTTTCCGTACTCAAGTGAGTTTTTAATCCGTTATCCAAAATTCTTGCAATACTCGGATTTATCCAAGCAGCCGTATGAGCTCATTTCGCCATCGGCAATGACTATAAAAAAACGGCTACCGGTTTTAACCCGGTAGCCGCGTTTTGTTGCAACTGCTAGACCAAATTGATTACTGGCCGATTGGATTTTGCTGTGCTGTTGTCAGCGCATTTTTCCAATGTGCAGGAAGGTTCTGCACCCAGCCGTTATAAACATTCGGTACAGCCAGAACACCCTGTCCGCCAAATCCGGGCAGACCGCTGATGGTATCGTCTTTGGCAGTATTAGCCGTGTCCACCAATGATACATAGCCGGCAATTTTTGCTTTGGTGAGATCGCCGTCATTATCCGGATCGAAATCGACTACCGTCAGTCTGTTGCTAAATTTGGTGGTGACGTAGGCATAGTAGCCGCCATCTTCTTTAGCACCGAAATTTGCACCATGACAACCTGGATCACAGGGCAGCGATTTGACAATTTTATCCGTAGCCGTATCAATAATGACAATGTACCCGCCCATTGAAGCAATTACGACAGCTTTACCATCGGGAGACACCGGTGATTGGATCGGCAGCACACCAATTGCCTCTTCACCATTACCATCCTTATCAACTATGGTGCCAGAGATAGGATCATAATCCTTGATAAGTTCAATCGTTTGCAACAGTGCGCCTGTGTTGCCATCCAACACACTCATAGTATGATGCAATAAGTTGGCAGCATAAATTTTGCTTGAATCAGGCATCATGCCAATGGCAATCGGATGAGCGCCAGGTGCATTTTCTCCAGTCGGGGTACGCGCTTCTATACCGCCATTGGCCCTATAAATGCCGACGTCGTGGGTATTGATATTTGGCGTAACAATTTTGGAACCATCTGCACTGATCCAGTGACCGTGCGGATTTGCAGAAATATGACCATGTGCTTGAGTTGGCATCATTTTTTCAACTCTGGTAGTTCCAGCCGGAATCATGTATAGGCCATTCTCACCGTTGATAGCAATGGTAACATCATCAGTCGTAGGTATTGTCACCACGTGAGAAGGCGAATAACCAACTGTGATATTTTTGATGAGTTCACCGGTTTCACGATTAATCATCGAGAATTTATTATCGAACCACTGCGTTTGAAAAATAATCGATTGATCACGATTAGTCCACATGTTATGCGGATTATTGTTGTTAATCTGAGGCAACGCTACCTTGCGCTTAACAGTCCAATTAACCGTATCGATCACAGAAGTAGTACCGGGTTTATACTTGCCAGCGGTTTTTTCAAATTGCGTATTAACCCATACTTCACCAACACCGCGCTTTTGCGGTACCGGGCCAACTGATAGTCCTTCGTTTACGTTAAGCAGAGCTGATAAGTTAATAACTCCACCGGAAGTAATCAGCGGTAAGTTAGGATATTTAACATTCCATTGACCCGATGAATAATCTTGCCAATTGTCGGGCGCGGTTGCGATGAAAAATGTTTTCAATAACCGCACCGCCAGATCACTACTGGTAGGCAAGTTTTTAATACCAGTCACCAAATCAATGGTGTAACTGCTTTGCGGATTGCCTAAGTCCAATCCATCTTCAGTGTTTGGATCGTCCACGATCACCGCAGCAAACATGAAAGGATGCACTTTACAGGTAAATACGTACAATCCTGGTGTATGCAATGTCACGAACCCGCCGCCGCGATAAGCGCTGGATTGATCGAAAGGCATATGCTGCGCGCCGGTCGGCCACAACAGCGAACTGATGGTATGCACGCCATTGGTATCGGACATGATGAAGTTAACACTGCTGCCCGGATAAATCACTTCCAGGGACTTGGTTTTAATATCGAATGGCAATCCGACAATGGCATCACCGCGTGCGCTTCTGAACCAGCTGGCCGGCTCATCGCTAACCTCGAAAGTGACTACACCCGGTTCGCTCGGTTTTGCTCCTAACAATATATTGCCATAGGGCGATGCGCCGACAATACCGGCACCATCCCCGCCCACCGGATCAACGATGAAGCTGCCATGCATGCCTGCTTCCATGTGCGCAATCAAGTGGCAGTGATATTGCCAATTTCCCGGACCAACACCGGTTCCGGCTTTGACGGTAAATGAGTGGGTATCATAGCCTTCCGCCAGCAATTTGGTATCGATCACTTCATTCGTACCGGTTTTAAACCACCGGTGTGCGTGCAAATGAAAAGTATGACCTGGGCCTACCGATAAAATATGGAAACGCACAATATCATTCTCCACTGCGCCCGGGTGCGGGTTTGCCCACAACGGTTTTTGTGTACCATCACTCGCTATTTCCGTGCCCCAGAAGGTCGATCCCACCATGAATAGAACAAATTGCTTGTCGATATCGGATCGGCTAACCGGAACGGCGTTGCCGTTGGCTTCCATATAACGATCGACTGGACCATGCGCTTTATCGACCACCAGTGCGCCAAATAATCCCAGCAATTCCTTACCGTCCATATCGCCATGGTAGGCATAGGTACCAGCTTTCTTTGCTTTAAAGTTATACTTTCTGGATTCACCAGGTTTAACTTTAGAAGCGCTTTGTTGCAGACCTGGAATTTTAAAACCTACTCGTATGCTCGTATCGTTATTTAACGTTACGTTAACGTTATCACCCTCTTTTACAAACAAAGCAGGTCCCGGTATCACTGCTTCGTTGCCGTTCAATGCATAAGCTAATTGACCATTCGGTAATGTTTTGGCCGTCAATGTAATATTATGTACCGCAGCCAATACAACCGATGAAGCCAGTAATGCCGCTGCAACCACCATACATTTTATTAACTGCATAACTGATCTATTAAGGCCGTAAGTTTCTTTGTTATTCATATCATTATCCTTATCATCTATGAGCAGATTTTCACAATTACTGAACATTAAACTTACCTCTCATGCCCAGCAGCTTGTTTGAAAGATTTTTATCCTCATAGTGAGCGCTATGCTCAGCTTTAATACTAAACACATGTTTCTCAAGCGGACCAATCGCCACTTCATTGATGCGGTTATTGGTTCCCGGATCAAACCATTTATATCCACTTAGTCTGAAGGTATGCAAGTCGGTGCCTAAAGCAATTAAATGAAAGCGCACATGGGTGTCTTCTTTGGCGGTTAATGTTGGATTGGACCCATGTTTCGATTGTTTTTTATTGGCACCATTGATTTCCATACCCCAGAAAGCATCATCGCCTAGATATAGTACATATTCTTTGGCGTAATGACGTGCATTGACCGGATTGACGATAATGGCCCCGAACAAGCCTTTATGTTCCGCGCCGTTATGTGTTTCAAAGTTGTGATCATGGTACGCCCAGGTACCTGCAGTGCCAGGCGCCACATCCCAGAAATACTCATATACCGAATAGGTTTGTTCCAATCCGGCACCCGCGCCTTCATCGTCAACCTTATTGATCACCTTAAGCGTGCCATCGCTGAGAATGTTGTAATGCACGCCGTGCACATGGATACTGACCTGCTTGCTGATTCCTGGCACTGGTATTTGATTGTTATCAATTTCATTATAAATTGATATCTTGACCGTATCGCCCTCAGTCAATTCTAAGGTCGGTCCAGGAATTGTAGCTTCCTGACTGTAACGGTTTGTAATGTCCTGGCCCGACCTTAGAATTGACTGAGGGCGATACGGTCAAGATATCAATTTATAATGAAATTGATAACAATCAAATACCAGTGCCAGGA
>SSFV01000059.1 GCA_008015565.1 Nitrosomonas sp.
CTAAGGTGCAATCATCGATTAACGCATCATGCAAGCAATTAAAAGCACCGATTCTCCGCAGTGCTTGCGTTTCCACCAAAATGCAGCCTCCCGCAGCAGCAGCAACACGCGAATCCGGTTTATTCGCTAACGAAAAAGGATACAGCAATTTAAAGAAAAAAATAAAAGCGGGCATTAATAAGCGCTCTACGAAATTGCTCATAGGAGGCTCAGCCATCAATGACAATAATGCTAAATTTTCATCTTGAGCTTTCTGTCGTAGTTCACTGATAATTCCCGGTGTCAGCACAATATCAGCATCCAGTAACAGCGTATAAGGTGTTCTCACTTCTTGCAAACCTTGCTGGAGTGCCCATAACTTCCCACTCCACCCCGCTGGAGGTGCAATACCAGATATCACTTGCACACCGCAGAGCCTAGCTTGCTTCGCAGTATTATCTGAGGATTGATCGTCGATCACAACTATGCAGGCCCCCTTTCCCTGAACCTGCACACTTTTAATTGTGCGCTGAATGTATTGACCTTCATTACGCGCAGGGATTAGCACTGTAATATCACTTAACAATGACTTAGTTTTCTCTGAAACTCCAGCTTCTATTTTTTCACGTACACGATAGGGATGCCAGGGAAGGAGAATTAATGACCACCAGCATAAAACACCGAAAATTGATAGATATAATATCAACGTCCCCATCGTCTCTAGCATGAATAGCTAAAAAAGCACCCCCTCTAAGTTAACTCATTTATTAATCGATGTTACTGGAATATTCAGTTTTTTTGGAGTTTTGCTTTCTTCCGCCACCCATTTTGGAGTCGGTTCGGCCACCATAGGACCGGAAGTCCGAGGACCTTTTAATGTTGCAATCAATGCCTTCCATGGACGCCTCAGCGTATCTTCAACCGCAGTTGCCTCATAGCCACAATGCGCCATACATTGCGCGCATTTAGGATTATTCGCAGTACCGTATTTTTCCCAAGGCGTATCATCCAAAAGCTCTTTAAATGTTTTTGCATAACCTTCATCAGATAGCAAATAGCAAGGTTTTTGCCAGCCGAAAACATTACGGGTAGGATTTCCCCATGGGGTACAGTTATAATTCTGATTACCTGCCAAATAATCCAAATAAAGCGCTGAGTGATTTAATCTCCATTTGCGCTTCAATTTCTTGCCCAAATCAAAAATGCCGCGAAATAATATCTTAGTATCTTGGCTTTTTATGAAAACATCTTGCTTAGGGGCCTTCTCATAACTAAATCCTGGAGCAATCGTTGCCGCTTCAACCCCCAATTCCATTGCATAATCCAGAAATTCAGCCACATCCTCGGGCGTTTCACCTTGGAACAAGGTACAGTTCACCGTAACTCTGAAGCCTTTATCTAAGGCCAGCTTAATTGCCTCGACCGCACGATCGAATACACCGTCTTGACAAACTGAGGCATCGTGACGTTCTTTCATGCCATCCAAGTGAATTGAAAATGTTAAATAAGGTGAGGGTGTATAATCGTCAATTCGCTTTTTTAACAATAATGCATTCGTACATAGATAAACATATTTCTTGCGCCTAATAATACCGGCAACAATCTGCGGCATCTCTTTATGCAACAGTGGTTCACCGCCAGGAATTGATACCATTGGAGCGCCGCATTCATCTACTGCTTGCATGCACTCTTCATAAGAAAGTCGTTGATCGAGAACTTCTTCTGGATGCGCAATTTTTCCACATCCCGCACAAGCAAGGTTACACCGAAACAAAGGCTCCAGCATTAATACTAGAGGGTACTTCTTTACTCCTCTCAGTTTTTGTTTAATCAAATAGCTGCCAACTGCAATCTGTTGACGTAAGGGAACTCCCATGAGCAAAACCTCCAAAAGTACTTCAAAAGCAAGATATGATCTATATAAAAAATCTAAAAAGAACTGTTGAGTTTTGATTGCCAACTAGTTCCATAAACGAGTAAAAACTCTCGATAAATTCAGATAGATAACCATTTTTATTTGATTTCTGAACTATAGAACATAAGTCGTTGTATAGCAAATTTTTTAGAAAGGCACCCCGCCGCAAGCAACGGGGTGTAAGCTACGCTATTCAGTCTG
Source organism: Nitrosomonas sp. (assembly GCA_008015565.1). Classification (GTDB taxonomy): domain Bacteria; phylum Pseudomonadota; class Gammaproteobacteria; order Burkholderiales; family Nitrosomonadaceae; genus Nitrosomonas. The sequence goes on from SSFV01000059.1 coordinate 2,096, forward strand.
CAGATTTTAACGAACCATTTACCCCAACGAACGGGGAATTGAATCTCGCAGGAATTAAAAAATTAAAGTCTTTATAATTACACTAAAAATCAACACCTAATGCGCGTAGTGTTCTCTTGTTTATTTTACCGGCAGGGATATCATTTTTTTTCTGGAAGTTCTCGATAGCAGCCACTGTTTTAGCACCGCTTACACCGTCAACTGGACCAGGATTAAATCCGGCATCCACAAGCGCTTGCTGAACTTTTTTCATAATGGCAGGGGTTGTTTTTACGACTTCATCGCCATCGTCGATTTCTTGCTCAGGAGCTATACTCGATGACAAATCTTCACTCGCTGCTTCAGTGTCAGTATCTGCTAGATCAAGTGGCTCTGTAGTTGCAGGAACACTTTGTATAGTTTGAATTTCTTCAGTTTCAAGTGGTTCGGATGCGGCTGGTGGTGGTGCAGTTACAGGTGCCGCAGTTTGTTCTTGGCTCTCTTTACTAGGAAGAGGTTTTTTCTCAAAAATTGGCTTACATCCAAACATCAACGCTGTTAAAGACAAAAGAATAGTGTAAGAAACTAATGCCTTGATTCTCATAAACTTCATTATTTCCCTCCATGAGTAGTTACAGTCACCTAAAAAGTAATAAATATACAACATTTATTTAATAAAAAATTTAAATAATTTCAATGTGTTGCCTGACCAGTCACCGAAGCCACAACAATTTCTTTAATTTTGATGATAATAATTTGAGCTAACCTATAATGCTACGATGTGAACTATCACACTTTTCAAGACATAACGCAATCTTAAAAAAGTAATGATAAATCAATCTACTGAAAAAAAGGATATATGCTTAATTGGCGGAGGCCACAGTCATATTATGGCTATTAAACAACTCGGCATGCGGCCCCTTCCACCAAATATCAACATTTCACTCATTTGCAATGATCAATTTATATTATATTCAGGAATGCTGCCCGGATTGATTTCTGGTCACTATCGTCCTGAAGACTGTTACATTGATTTAAAAAAGTTATGCAATCAAGCAAAAATCACTTTTATTCAAAGTGAAGTCGAGCGAATTGATTATCTCTCCAAACAGATTTATTGCAACCAGCACGCGCGTTTAAGTTATGACCTGTTGTCAATCAACATTGGTTCACAGCCAATGTTATATGACATCAAAGGCGCTACTCGCTACGGTTGCCCCATAAAACCCCTCAAGCAATTCTTTCAAAGTTGGTTAAAATGGCTACAAGCCGCGCAATCCACTGATGAACCGAAACACATCGTTGTGGTTGGCGGTGGAGCCGGGAGTATTGAAATAATGCTCGCTATTCACTATAAGCTTAGCCATACTAACCTACCACATGTGAATTTTTCGTTGATATGCGCTCGCCCAAGCATTCTAAGCTCTTACCATCAACGCACTAAGCTTTATTTCGAGGATTACTTAAATAAACTGGGAATCACTGTGATCAGGGGAAAGCGGGTAACTGCAATCAGTCAACATAAGCTGGTAATTGACTATGACATGACACTCAATTATGACTTTGTAGTTTGGGCTACCCATGCAAGCGCACAGCCGTGGATTGCAAAAAGCGGATTAAAATGTGACCACAATGGCTTTATTCTCGTTGATCAATATCTGCGCAGTGTTTCACACACCGATGTATTTGCAGTTGGAGATTGCGCTAATTTTATTCACACCTCCATACCGAAGAATGGCGTTTATGCCATTCGGCAAGGGCCTGTTTTAGCTAATAATCTCATCGCCACATCCTGCAATCATTCTCTTCTTGCTTTCAAGCCTCAAAAATATTATCTCAGTCTGCTGACAACCGGAGATCGTTACGCAGTTGCATCTTGGGGATCATTACATGCTCATGGAAAGTGGGTTTGGTTATGGAAAAACTATATTGATCGCACGTTCATCGCACAATTTAATCAATGATAATACAAGGCAAATATTTTAAATGTATTTAAATGATTTTTAAAAACACATTGCGTCTGACTGCTGATACCTGACCACATCAGTCAAATATCAAACGATTCAGGCATGCCGATTATTCCAATACATAGTCAATACTGGAAATTGGGGTCAGGATTCGGGGTTTATCTCGCGGTATATCGTTAAAAGATGGGAGGACTGTTTCCAGAAACGGGATAAAGTTGGTAGAACCACTGGTTGTTTGAGTATACCCTCTGTTATGGATTAACTTATTTAAGCGAAATGAAAATGTTAGCGAATTAAATTCAAAAAACAGCGTATTGGTAATTGCAAATATATTACTTGTGCTAAAAAATGAGGCAAAAGAGTCTCTTCTGGCACTCAGATCGGTAAATAATGAATTGATCACAATCACCAGATCTTTTCCACTGAAATAAGCTGTAGCATCAATTGATTGTAGCGGTGCGGGCAGGCCATCCACTTCTGCAATTCCCGAATATCCAAGCGCGGTTACATTATCTATACAAATGTTCTGATTATTATTAACGATACGTGGAATGCCTCCCGTTAAATTAAGACGAAACATGCCTTCTCCTACATCTTCTACAACCTCAAATCTACTTTGTATAGGCGTATTGCTAACAGAAGTGTCCTGCGGGTTTATCGCATTGAGGCACTGGAATCCAGTAAAAACAATGGCGGTTCCATAAACACTGCCATGAAACAGAAAAAGAAAAACTATTACTATTAATACTTGCATTACTTTCATAGCACACTCAATGATAAAAAACCAGGTCCGTTCAAACTCAGAGGAAAAAGCTAAGTATTACTGGTATCTTTTTACCAGAAAAACAGATTCTATATTTTATTTATTTTATCAAAAGGTTAATTTAGCTAGCATACTAAACTACGAAGCTTACAAAAAGTATCGCCTACATACTTAATTTGTTCGGTAGTATGCGCTGCATTTACACTGCATCGCACGAGTGATTTGCCTTCCGGTGCTGCTGGAGGCAATATTAAATTCACGTAAATATTATGCTCAAGCAAATTCTGCCAAAGTAAGAGTGCTTGGCGGGGTGTGTCAACTATAGCAGCAATTACCGGACCAGGATGAGGGCCAAGTAAATATCCTACTTCCTTTAGCTGTGTATAAAGCTGTGTGCAGTTTTGCCACAATTGTTTGCGCAAATGGCTACCTTTACGCAATAACTCTAATGCCGCACGAGTCGAAGCAATCGTTGCAGGAGATGGCGATGCTGTAAAAATATAAGGATGGCTGACATAGCGTAATTGCTCAAGCTGAGGGTGATTACTTACACAATAGCCGCCAATACTGCATAAGCTTTTACTAAAAGTACCAGTAATAAAGTCGACTTCTTTCAATAATCCGGTTGTTTCCACAAGACCCTGGCCAGTTTCACCCAGCACGCCCAACGAATGCGCTTCATCGAGGAGTAAAATACAGCCATAAGCGTTTTTTAATTTAACGATATCTGCCAAAGGCGCTTGATCCCCGAGCATGCTGTAAATCCCTTCAGCAATAATCAGCGTAGTTTCAACACGATCACCCAAGCGACGCAACCGTTTCTCCATATCAATCGTATCATTATGTTTGAAGCGAATGATATCTGCACCACTTAAAACACATCCATCGTATATGCTGGCATGAGAGTCACCATCTATCAAGACAGTATCCCCAGGACCGACGAGACCAGAAATAGTGCCCAAATTTGCTTGATAACCCGTAGTGAAGACAATCGCAGAATCACATTGATAAAAATCTGCAAATTCTCTCTCTAGTGAGCGATGGCCGAAATAACTACCATTTGCCATCCTGGATCCTGTTGTACCCGTACCTTCTTTATCAATTGCTTCATGCGCTGCTCGAATGCATTCGGGTGCAAAAGTTAATCCTAAATAATTGTTAGTGCCAAGCAACAGAACCCGCCGGTCCCCAATCCGAGCCTCAGTTGCCGAATAAACCTCTTCGATAGGAATACCAAAAGCTCCGACACCATCGGGTAAAAGTGCTTTTCTTGCCGCAGCAGACGCGTCTAATTTTTCAAGTAAATTCATTATTATGATGCTGATTTAATTTTATAAACTAAATCCGCTAGCTCGCGAACAGTTTGCACATCGGTTAATGCATTGATAGGAATTGAGATGTCAAAAGTGTCTTCAATTTCCATAATCAGATTGAGTAACTTAATGGAATCAATCGATAATTGGCTAATTATGTTTGTTTCGGAAGTGATTTGAACATTGGAATTCGATACTCCTTCCAAACGATCACAGAGTAATTTCATGATCTCATTATAATTGTTCTCGGTCATAAATTAACTCATCGTAATTAAATTTCGAAGTTAGATTACTTCAGATAATACATCTTGTAAACGAATATTCGGTCGCCATGCAGGAAGTATACTGGTTAAAGGTTCGTTGTTACATACCCAGTCACTATGTTGCAATTCATTAACTTTTCCTGGTGTTAGCATGGGAGAATAATCTAATAGGCGTGCAAGCCAGAGATTTGATAGTGCGATACTTCGAATCAAAAAATTCGGTATGGTGATACAGTAAACAGGACGTTTCCATACTTGCTGAGCCAAAACAGATAGACTTTGATAACTATATCCGCCCGGTGTGCCATCATCCAGTTCAAAAATGCCGTTGATAGACTGATCTGAAGCAAGCCAAGCTTGAATAGCCGCAACAAGATCATACACGTGAAGCAAACCAAATCGATTATGAATTCCTCCTATTACAGGAAGTACCCCACGCTGCATTGCTTGAAAAAGCGGCTTTAGCTCCTTATCACCGGGACCATATACCGCTGTAGGGCGAAAAATTGTCGACAATAGACCGGAATATCCAGTAAGCAGCTGCTCAGATAAATACTTGCTTCCAGCGTACCAGGATAATTCAGGATTCCTTGCAGCTAAAGATGATATGAGAAGAAATCGAGGCCATTTTTCTTGTTCAGTAATCGCATATAAAAGATTTTTGGTGCCTTCAACATTTATATGTTGAAATTTGCTGAAAGAATCACCCCTTACTGTAGCAGCACAATGAACTACAAACGCTACGCCATCAACCAAATGACGTAGCGCAACTGTGTTGTCAAGATCGCCATGAATCCATTGAATGGATTCATTATCTGAAAATTCTTTATTTCTAGTTAGAGCACGAACCTTCCAGCCGCTTTGAATCAATCTCTGTACTAACACTTTACCTATAAAACCAGTAGCACCTGTTACAGCTACTAATTCCGGCATACTTTTTTTATCTATCGCCTGACTCTACAAAAGATAACTGCCCAGCAAGATTCGTCCTTTGGATATATCCTTGTTTCGCAGCAAACCGAGAAAGTTTTCCAGAAGAAGTTCTTGGTAAAGTATGTGGCGGTACTAATTCAACAACACAATTAACACCAAATGCCATATAAACAAGCTGCTGCAATCTTGTTGTTAGTGATTGCCGTTCTATTATAGAAGCAAGCCTGCATTCAATCACCAAAACAATTGTCGTTGCCCCGTCTTCACCCTCCACTCCAAATGCAGAAGCTTCGCGAGATCTGACTTCAGGCTGTTGTTCCGCCAATTCTTCTATATCCTGAGCGCGGATATTACGGCCATTGACAATAATGACGTCTGTCCGGCGGCCAGTAATAAACAAATCACCCCCAAATAGAAATCCAATATCTCCTGTATCTAACCAATTACCTGACTTAAGCGCTCTGTTAGTCTCTTCAGAATTGTTATAGTAACCAGTCATTAAACTATCACCATGTACTAGAACACTGCCAACCATCATTTCTGATAATTGTTCCTCATCTTCATTCACAATTTTAACAATATGACCAGGCAGCGGACGCCCACAGTTTACAAATTCATTTTGTTTACGTCCATCGGCTTGCAATCTAGCAGCCATTTTTTTATCTATTAGAGTCTTACTGTCTACTTGAATACTTTTACATCCCGCACCAATTCTTGAAAAGGTAACAGCTAATGTTGATTCCGCAAGACCATAGCATGGTAAAAAAGCATTTTCATTGAAACCTGCTGATGCAAATTTTTCCGCAAAGTTTCTCAAAGTTTCTGGCCGGATCATTTCTGCACCAATACCGGCGGCACGCCAGCAACTAAGATCTAATTCCTTGAGATCAGTTTCTCTTGCACGCAAAGTACAAAGCTTAAGACCAAAAGGTTGACTAAATGCTACAGTGCAACGATTGCGACTGATCAATTTAAGCCATTGCAAAGGCCGAATTGCAAAGTCTCTGGTCGCCAAATAATCAACCGAAAGTTGCGTAACCATTGGTGCCAAGACCAAACCAACCAATCCCATATCATGATAAAAAGGCAACCATGATGCAGAGCGATCACCCGGTCTTATTTCCAAACCATTACGAACAATACCCTGCAAATTGCACATTAAGGCCCGCTCTGTAATAACTACTCCTCTCGGCGTACGTGTACTCCCAGACGTAAATTGCAAATAAGCAGTTTCATCAGGATGGTTTGGCTGGAATTCCATATCAATCGCGGGCAATTCGCCTAATTTGCTTGGCGTCCCAGCCCATCGTATACTTTCTACTCCTTCTACAGCTTCTTCCAAAAAATTAACATAATCGATATTTGCTAATGCAATACTAGCTTCTCCACTATCGAGCATACCTCTAAGCTGTTGAACATATATTGCATGACTACCTAAATTAACTGGAATCGGCATAGCAAAAGGTACCAGTCCAGCATAGCGACAAGCGAAAAACAATTCGACAAATTCCGGGGAAGTATCAGCAATAATTGCCACCCGGCTTCCTCGGGGCAAATCAAAACTATATAGGCGCTGGGCCTTGGCGCGAGCATTATCTCTCAGCCGACCGTAAGGCAGAACTGAACGTAAATTTCCCTTCGCGTCGTAAAAGTTATACCCCGTTATTCCCTCTGCTGCATATTCTAAAGCGCTGGTCAGGGTATCAAAGTCCGCTAACCGCTGAGTTAGTGTATTGAATGTCGGCGTAAATTGTAATTCGCTTGAAGGCTGAAAATCAAACGCTTGCGTTAGCGGAGCGTTCAACTTGGTTATTGTCGAACTCAAGATCTTCCCCTCGAAGTAATTGTACTTATCACCTTGCTTTTATGTGCAAGAAATTCTGGTTGAGCGCGCCAACTCTGATTATTAATTTCTAATCTTATTGCTGGTTGGAAAATTTTCATTCAAACGCTTACCCATGACATTGCTTAATAAATATAAGTGTGTCATATTTGACCACACCGCAGCTTATATAAGGTGCTTTTCCCTGTCAAGGCAATATTAATTTGCTGTTGCTCAAAAACAACAACCACAAGAACTGACTAAAGCATGAATTTTTTTCAAGCAAAATTGACTTGTCATTTTACATTACATTACTTTCTGAAGAGTATTTTACAATAACTCACAATCTTAAGAATATTTGAATGAGCTATGTTAGAAATTCAGCATTTAACTTATTTACAAAATGGCATTACGCTACTTAAAAATGTCGATCTGCAGATCTCAGCCAATCAGCGGATTGGATTAGTAGGGCAAAATGGTTGTGGCAAATCAACCTTATTGAAATTGATTCGTGGTGCAATTCAACCCGATGCCGGCGACATCAATTTGCAGACTGGCAAAACAATAGCTTATGTCGAACAAGAAACGATTCATTCTGACCAGAATGCTATTGAATTTGTATTGGATGGAGACATCGAATTACGACGGTTAGAAAAAATTTTACTGCAAGGTAAGCATGATGCCATATGGTTTGAAGCGCAACAGCAGTATGAAGCACTTAATGGATATTCAGCGCCAGCGCGAGCAGCACAACTTTTGAACGGACTGGGGTTTGCCACTGATGCATTAGAACAACTTGTTAATCATTTCTCAGGCGGTTGGCGTATGCGCCTAAACTTGGCGCGCGCTCTTATGCGCCGTGCTGACCTGCTGCTGCTGGATGAACCAACCAATCACCTTGATCTTGAAGCAACTCTTTGGCTAGAACAGTATCTCTCACATTATCCTGGAAGCTTGATCATTGTTTCACACGATCGTGAATTTCTAAATGCCTGCGTTAATCGTATCGCTCATATCGACAACTTTAAGATTGATACCTACACTGGCAATTATGACGATTTCCAAAACGCACGTGCCGAACGCCTTGTACAACATGCACACGCTTTCCAGCAGTACCAAAAGAAAATTGCACATATGGAGAATTTTGTGCGCCGTTTTCGTGCTAAGGCAACCAAAGCAAAACAAGCACAGAGCCGTATCAAAGCCCTGGAACGATTGACACGCATTATGCCTGTGCACGTTGAAGACGGGCATTTCGAATTACCGCTTGAAGCGCCAGAACGTAGTCCACATGTGTTATTGCGTACTACCGAACTGAGTTTTGGATATGGCAGTCATTTGTTATACCATAACGTGAACCTTGTTTTAGAAGCAGGAAGCCGGATTGCACTATTAGGTGCCAATGGCACGGGAAAATCCACGTTGATAAAACTTCTTACTGGGGAAATCAAACCTACATCTGGGACTGTGGAAAGAACACCCAATTTAAATATTGGATATTTTGCGCAGCATCTATTGGAGAACTTGAATAATCATGCAACTCCTCTGCAGCATCTGCAAAAACTGGCACCTCAACAAACTGAATTGAATTTACGCAACTTCTTAGGGCGGTTTGGTTTTGGAAGTGATAGTGAAAATCGTGCGGTAGTCAGCTTCTCAGGAGGAGAAAAAAGCCGGTTAGCTCTGGCATTACTGGCCTGGCAAAAACCGCATTTACTGCTAATGGATGAACCCACCAATCATTTAGATCTGGATATGCGCGATGCTTTAACCCTAGCGCTGGAGGTCTATGCAGGTGCAATTGTAATTGTTTCACACGATCGTAGTCTGATACGGGCCGTTGCCGAGGAGCTGTGGTTAGTCATTGATAACAAGATACAATTGTTCGAAGGTGATCTGGATGATTATCAACACTGGATAGAAGTACGCCGCTCCGCAGAAGCTCAGAAAATCCGATCATCTTCGCAAAAAACACCCTCAAAATCAGCTATAGCGGTAAAACCAAACAAAAAAGCGCTGCTCAACAAACAATTAAAACTTGAAGCTGCTTTGACAACCGCACAAAGAGAACTCGATGAAGCGAGGCACCGGTTAGCTGATCCCGCAACTTATATCACCTACACTCGCGATGAAATTGCCCAGCTCAATGTCATACACGCAGCATTGGAGAAAAAAATGACTCAATTGGAAGATAATTGGCTCGAATTGGAACTAGCGCTAGAAAAGTAAAATTGGCAAGCAAGCACAATGCCTGTCAGTCACAAGTAAAACCGGCATGAAGGCTATAAGTATCTGGACTAAAGAAACATAAATCGTTCTACCGGATAAGCACTCAAGACAATTACAGCTTTGTTTTATCTAAAGAAAGTTTCTCCATCAAGGTTTTTTCAGAATCGACCATATAATGCCGGTGCTCACAATTTGCAAAATGAAGATCCCGTAATCGGGAATCTTCAACACCACCTTGAAAATAGGAAAAAAATACCCGCATGGTATCCTCATGTGCAACGATCAACACTGTTTCATGCTGCTGCAATTTTAGCCAATCAATGAAACGCAAAATACGCCGTTTGTAATCAAGCAGCGATTCGCCACCATTCACGCGCGCTTGCAGCGGATCATGGCTGATTGCGGCAAAATAATCTCCCACTGGTTTGCCTTCAAATCCTGAGCGCAAATCAGCAATATCTTCATGCACTTCAATCGGCACGCCATGATAGTGATTCACGATTTCCGCCGTTTGTCTTGTACGCGGCAAAGGCGAAACAATCACGCGTTGAAACTTCACGTCACGCAACTCCAGTGCCGCCGACTGTGCCTGAGCTATGCCCAGTTCAGTCAAATAAACGTGCTGGCTGGGATCGTCGTTGCACAGTCCGAGATCGTTATAGTTGGTGCGCCCATGGCGCATAGCATAGATATTCATCGCACAAATAGCTAAAAAATCGCAATCTTATCAGCATAGCGAGATAAAGAGAGCACTTCCCCTATTCCCTCGCTGATATCAGCTTCAATCTCTTACGTTTGCTTGGTAATCAGTCAGCAAGCCAACTGCAATAATGACCACACCAGCTGCGATATAAAAATTCCGCGCAGCCTCTTCCTCGGCAAAACCCAGAATAAAAGGTACCGCGATCAGCATCGGGCCAACGGCACGCTCGATCCATCCATGCACCGGAAATGGAATAACTTTGACGATACCAAACGGAAAATCGGTTACCAAAGTAACCACCAAATGAACACCAGCAAGACCGTATGCCAGCATTGCTGGCAATCCCTCTAATCCGATCAATGCCGGAGCAAGCAAAAATAGAATAACCGTCACAAAATCCAGATATCCGTGAATGCGGGGTGAAATTTTTTTCATGTTATAGCTCCTGTATTTAACTCATTTAGACTACCCTTGCGGGCTACCATCTTCAGCACATTAATACAGTTTTATTGGGCTGTCTGTTAGCTACAAAACACCCTAGCGATCAGAAATCTTCAACAGCTCCGTTTCGAGCGTAAAAGAAACCCATTGCATTAAATAAAAAACTCCCCCGTTACAGTGTGGAACAAAAATCGGCCAGCACCTTATCGTAAATGCAGATCTGGTTACGGGTGTAATCGAGCATGCCGCGGCTCCGAAAATCGTTCAGCACCGTGCTCACTACAGAGCGGCTGGCACCGATCAAATCAGCCACATCCTGCTGAGTCAGATGAATTTCCAGCGCATAGCCGTGTGTGCAACGGATGCCAAACATTTCGGCCAGTTCCAATAGCATCGCTGCAAGCCGTATTTCAACGGATTGTGTCAGAATTGTACGCAGCTTGCGTTCAAGCTGTTGTTTGCGTGCCTGTGTTGCTACAAAAGTGTGCCACGCCAACTCCGCATGCCGCGACAACAGGCTCCTGAAATCGTTATAAGTCATACGATATAACCCCACGCTCCCAATAGGTTGCGCAGTATTTTCCATCGGCAACTGCGTAACACCAGCTAAATTTCCTGCCATATCTCCGTGCTTGAGCAATGCGCTGGTAATTTCACTACCTTCCACCGTCAAATGCGACAGCTTCACAATACCGTTTTTAATCCAAAAAACATACTCACAATACTCCCCTTGGTGATAAAGAAACTCTTTACTTGTCACGGCAACCTCTTGTATTGATGGATAGTCTCGCCGCAACCGGTCAAAGCCGCTTGCGAAAAAATTATCCCAGAATCCGGAACTAGTTTGGGGTACTGAAGAAGACATTGGACATCCCGTTTAATATTTGCCAGATTTATCTTTGAGAAGCGGAACACTCATTTTACGCGCATAATCAATCGTCAAAGCTTTACAATATTTTCATTTCCTCGCACAAAAGCACAGAAACATCCATGAAAATCGATATTGAACATTTGACTGAAACAGAACTCGTCGATCTAAATACACGAATCGTCGAGCAGCTTCGCTTTCTCCATCTAATGCGCGCCCACTCAAGCATGCTTATTCGGTATTATGACACGCCACAACAAAAAACGGTTTCCGTGCTGGCCGACAATAGGCCGCTTCGCCGCGACGCTTACGCAAAGCCACGGACATCTCTTGATCCGGATAGCAACTATATGATTACAAAAATTGATGAATTGTAAGAATGCAATTTGAGAAAACGATTGCGGATGATTTCTTTGCAGTAATTTCATGATTCGTACGGCATTCCATTCCTTATTAGCCGTGCTTGCCGGTCAATAAATCGTTGCGAACCCACCGTCCCTAAATCAGCGTTGGCGTTCTTTCAAGTACTTATTTGGTAAAGGCCCGAAGTCATAATGAATTATAAATGATATAAAATTGTAATTTTTTGCGATTAACTTTGTCCTATCTCTTGATTTTTCATAAGCATGGGAGCATTTAGTATGCTAAATACCATGCATGTAATTTTATTTCCTTAGTTTAAAGAATCAATTCGCGAAAGAATCTGCAGGTAAATTTAATAAGTGAGTACACACGAATGAACAAGTCAGAATTAAACAGTGAAAATTTAGAAAAAAGTGTTCTAGAAAATATTGTATTAGCATCCCTGAAAGAGCAGCGCCGTGCCCGCCTTTGGGGAAACTTTTTTAAGCTATTGTTTTTTGGATATATATTCTTGTTACTATTTGCTGCATTAGGATGGATAGATGATGGAAAAGTACGGTTATCCAATGAACATACCGCGCTTATTGAGTTGCGCGGTGTCATTACTGCCGATGGCGTCAGCAGCGCTGACAAGATCATCGCCAGTTTGCAATCCGCATTTAAGGATAAAAACACCAAGGGCGTCGTGTTACGAATTAATAGCCCAGGCGGAAGTCCTGTTCAGGCTGGTTATATTTACGACGAAATAAAAAGACTGCGTGCCAAATATCCTGAAAAGCCGCTCTATGCGGTAGCCGGAGATGTTTGCGCATCAGGCGGTTATTACGTAGCGGCTGCTGCGGACAAGATTTTTGTGGATAAAGCCAGTTTGGTTGGTTCGATCGGCGTTTTAATGGATGGTTTTGGTTTTGCGGGAACGCTAGAAAAATTAGGCGTAGAGAGAAGGTTGCTGACTGCAGGTGAAAATAAAGGTTTTCTCGATCCTTTTACGCCTTTGGACCCAGTGCAGAAAAATCATGCAACTAATATGTTAAAAGAAATTCATGAGCAATTCATTGATATGGTAAAACAAGGTAGAGGAGAACGGCTAAAAGATGTTCCAGACATCTATAGCGGTATTGTATGGACCGGGCAAAAAAGTATCGATTTGGGACTCGCTGATGCATTGGGCAGCGCGGAATATGTAGCGCGTGAAATCATTGACGCTGAAACATTGGTTGATTTCACCGCCCGCGAAGGATTTACCGATTTGTTTGCCAAACGGTTTGGACAAATCTTGATGAGCACGCTGTCCGGTAATGAATGGTCTTTAAAATGACATGTTAACTCTTCCCGGTTTATTTCATAGCTTAATGATCAGAACGGACAACGCCTATCCTTACCCGGGAAATGAAATTATGGACTCCAATTCACTAGACTATGCTGAGACCTTACATGAAAACTCATGTGGGTCTCGATTGGCATGAGCAATTAATAATCTTCACTGATTGAGCCAAGTTGCATATCATTCTTGACCGATTTTATGCCTGGAATAGTCCGGGCAATTGCAATCGCTCTATCCATATCGTCACGGGAACTCACATAACCGCTCAGCTCTACGATACCTTTCATAGTTCTAACATTGATATCGAAGCGTCTGAGTGACGGTTCATCAAGAATTGCTTCATAGACTTTTGTGGTGATCCTCACATCGCTGAATTTTTCTTCCATACTGATTTGTTCAGGCGCCGATGCGCAGCCTGACAATAATGCCAGTTGTGTTATCAAGAAAAAAGCGATAAATCGGCCAAGTCGTGTCATGATAAGTTCTCCCCAACAATGAATGGAAAATACTCTTACCTCATCTAGATTTCTGGATTAACAGCCCTTGCTTGACTACCTTCATTACGTTATCCAATCTACATTCACGACTTTATTGAATTCTCCGGTAAGTAATGGCAAGAATCAGAATGCGGTATTGCAAGGACAGAGTAGCTCATGCATATGCAAGTGTACAAAGCATTCCATTCCTATTTTCAATATTACATGATTATCGTTAGCAGAAAAAATTTTTGTTAAACACGATATGGGATGTAAGACTGCAGCTGATGGCTTGGCTGTAAAAATGCAGTTTATTCACAACTAGAACATCTCGAGTCAGTTTCTAACGCCGCAACGGAATTTCTTTGACCAACGCATACACCGCCGGAAAAATGATCAATGTCAGGATCGTCGCCGAAACCATGCCACCGACCATCGGTGCGGCAATGCGGCGCATCACTTCGGAGCCGGTGCCGGTACTCAGCATGACGGGCAATAAGCCGATCACGCTGCCAGCGATGGTCATCATAACCGGACGGATGCGGTAGACGGCGCCTTGCACGACGGCTTCGTACAGATCGGCAATAGCAACTTTCTCTCCTGCAGTCTTACGTTTAGTAGTGATGGCAGCAAGCGCTTGGTCTAAGAAAGCCAGCATGACCATGCCGGATTCAGCAGCAATGCCGATCAGACCGATAAAGCCAACCGCTGCGGCAACGCTTAGGCTGTAATCGAGCCAATACATGAGCCAGATACCGCCTACCAGGGAAAATGGCACCGATAGCATCACGATCAGTGTTTCAGTGAAGCGGCCAAAATTCAGATACACCAGCACAAACACCATGAAGATCGTAAGCGGCACCACTATTTTCAGTTTCTCGGCGGCGCGTTGCATGTATTCAAACTGTCCGCTCCAGGTTGCATAATATCCCGGCGGGAACTGCACTTGCTCACGCACGGCTTGCTGAGCACCTGCAATATAGCTGCCAATATCGCGATCGCGCACATCAACAAAAATGTAAGTAGATAGCAATGTGTTTTCCGTGCGGATACTCGGTGGCCCCTGCTCCAGTTTGATTTTCGCGAGTTGGCCCAGCGGAATCATCGTCTCTCCCATCGTTGGCACCAGCACTTCGGTAGCAATCACTTGCGGATCACTGCGCAGCTCACGTGGATAACGTATGGTAACGCCGAAACGCTCACGGCCCTCCACCGTAGTCGTGACCATTTCTCCCCCTAGCACTGCCGATATCACATCCAGCAAATCGCCAACGGCTAAGCCATAGCGGGTAAGTTCCATGCGGTCGGGCTCGATATCGAGATAATAACCGCCAGTAGCGCGTTCCGCATAGGCGCTGCTGGTTCCCGGCACTGTTTTCACAACCATCTCGATTTGCTTGGCAAGGTTTTCGATGTCCGCCAGATCTTTGCCGAAAACCTTGATGCCGACGGGTGTCCGTATGCCGGTGGCAAGCATATCGGTCCTGTTTTTGATCGGCATGGTCCTTGCCAACGGCTACGAGTATACCACATGGAGAGTGCCGGGTGTTTTGCAGTATTTCGCCTGCGCTTACGGCATCACTGCGGCTACGATCTTACTCTGTTATCGCACCACCAGAAAGGCATTGGCGACAGAGGAGTCTCTCTACGAAGAATATCTGTCGCAGCGAGGACATTCGAGAATGGCTATTGCTGGAGACTCGTCCTCGAATGGCATTTGCAGCCCAAGCTGGAAA
>SSFV01000058.1 GCA_008015565.1 Nitrosomonas sp.
TCCTTAAGATCTTGGGATCTTATCCGGCGACATAATTTCTCCACCATCGAATTTTACACTATTGACTCGAATCTAATTTCCGCATTATTTTTTAATTGTTAATAATAACTTGAACTTATGAATCTTTGCGACTTTGCCCCAGAATATATCCGTTCGATCCAGCCTTACCAACCTGGCAAACCGATTACTGAGTTGGCGCGGGAAATGGGTCTGGATGAAGCGCATGTCATCAAACTTGCTTCAAACGAAAATCCACTGGGAACCAGCCCGCTTGCGCTGGATGCTATGATCACTGCATTGCATGATGTAGCATTGTATCCGGACGGTAGTGGCTATGAATTAAAAACTGCACTTTCCAAGCGTTATAACGTCGCTTCAGAACAGATCATTCTCGGAAACGGCTCCAATGATATTTTAGATCTTGCCGCACGCGTTTTTTTGAAACCGGGTGCTGCCGCAGTCTATTCACAGCACGCTTTTGCGGTTTATCCGCTAGTGGTGCAAATGATCGGGGCTAACGGCATATCGGTTCCCGCCCGGGATTTCGGCCATGACTTACCTGCGATGCTCGATGCCATCACACCGGAAACACGTATTGTATTTATCGCGAGTCCTAACAATCCCACCGGCACACTCTCCAGCGAAAATGAATTATTTCAATTTATGGAGCGCATCTCGCGAGATGTTCTTGTCGTCATGGATGAAGCGTATTATGAATATCTGCCGGAAGCCAACAAGCCTGATAGCATCGAGTGGCTGGATCAATTTCCCAATCTATTGATTACGCGCACTTTTTCAAAAATTTATGGACTTGCCGGCGTACGTATCGGATTTGGATTAACGCATCCTGATGTGGCCAACCTTATGAATCGCGTGCGTCAGCCATTTAATGTCAGCAGCATTGCTTTAGTCGGCGCGCTAGCTGCGCTACAAGATGCTGAATTTGTGCAAAAATCCTATGCATTAAACCGTGCGGGTATGCTGCAACTGAGTGACGGTTTTCGCAAACTTGGCATTGAATACATTCCTTCTTATGGTAATTTCATCAGTTTCCAAGTAGCAGGCGATGCAATCAACACTTTGAAAATCTATCAGAGCCTGCTGCGTCAAGGCATTATTGTGCGCCCGCTTGGTATTTATGAAATGCCTCACCATCTAAGGGTTACCGTTGGATTGGAATCCGAAAATAAACGATTCTTGGAGTCACTTGAAAACGCACTAGGAGAATTAGCGTGATTATTGTCATGAATAAAGACGTAACCGAAGATCAAATCGGTATCGTTGTAAAAAAAATCCAAGACCTTGGACATGAAGTCAACATATCGCGCGGAACTAAACGCACAGTAATTGGCGCTATTGGTGATGAAAGCAAGCTCGACCCGGAGATATTTGACTCCTTGCCTGGTGTGGAATACTCGATGCATATCGTCAAACAATATAAGATCGTTTCACGCGAATCGCACAAACAAGATTCGATCATTGAAGTTGGCAATATCCCGATTGGCGGTAAACAAGTGCAAGTAATAGGCGGCCCCTGCTCGGTAGAAACGCAGGAGCAAATGGATCTGGCAGCACAACAAGTTGCAGCCGCCGGTTGCCGCCTGATGCGTGGCGGTGCTTTCAAGCCGCGCACTAGTCCGTACACGTTTCAAGGCAAAGGTGTCGATGGCTTGAGCATTTTCCGTAAGGCAGCAGACAAATATAACTTACCAATTGTCACCGAACTGATGGATGTCCGCATGCTCGATACTTTTCTCGAACACGACGTCGATGTCATCCAAATAGGCACGCGCAATATGCAGAATTTTGACTTGTTGAAAGAAGTCGGACGCATCAATAAACCGGTGATACTCAAACGCGGTTTATCCGCTACCATTTCCGAGTGGCTCATGGCGGCAGAATACATCGCTGCTGGCGGCAATCACAACATTATTTTCTGTGAGCGCGGCATCCGTGCGTTTGAAACCGCTTACCGCAACGTCATGGACGTCACTTGCGTGCCCGTGCTCAAACGAGAGACTCATTTGCCGGTCATCATTGATCCTTCTCACGCCGGCGGAAAAGCTTGGATGGTACCAGCATTAGCACGTGCGGCCATTGCAGCAGGGGCGGATGGTTTGCTGGTGGAAATGCACCCAAATCCATGCGAGGCCTGGTGCGATGCCGATCAGGCACTCAGTCCACCTGAGTTTAATGATCTGATGGGGTCATTACAAGGCATTGCGGAAGTCATCGGACGCAGCCTGTAACGCACCCTATCAAATAACCTATGAAAAATTCTACTGTACTTACCAAATTAGTTATCTTCGGAGTCGGTTTAATCGGTGGATCATTTGCCCTGGCATTACGCAGCGCTGGACTGGTCCGACACATCGTGGGCATTGGCCGCAGCCAACAAAACCTGCAATATGCTTTGATGCATGGCATCATCGACGAAATAGGCGTTGATCTGACAGCTGCCTTGCGTAATGCCGACTTAGTGTTGCTGGCAATGCCGGTTGGCCAGACTGCTCACGTCATGACACAAATCGCCACCCACTTACAAGCCAACACAATCATCACTGATGCCGGCAGCACCAAGCTGGAAATCATTGCCATAGCACGCCACCATCTCACCATGCAAAATCGCCATCACTTCGTACCGGGTCATCCCATCGCCGGAACGGAGAAAAGCGGCGCTCATGCCGCGCAAAAAAATTTATATACCGGCAAGCATGTCATTCTGACTCCGCTGCCAGAAACCAGTACCGATGCCACTGAAAAAGTCCGTCAATTATGGCAAGCATGCGGTGCTCAGATCGCAATTATGAGCGCCGAACAGCATGATCAAATACTCGCGGCCACAAGTCACTTGCCGCATATTTTAGCCTTCACAATGATGAATCACCTCCGCCACACTAACAGTGATCTGGCACATTTACTACAGTTCTCCGGAAGTGGTCTACGCGACTTCACACGCATCGCCGGCAGTTCCCCAGAAATGTGGCGTGACATTTGTCTAACAAATCGTGAAATTCTACTGCAACAAATCGATAAGTATATGTATGAACTCAAATTGCTGCGTGAATCACTAGAAAATAATGATGGCAACGCATTAGAACAATTTTTTTCTAAGGCACAGCATGCGCGAAAAGATTGGTTGAAAAGTAACCACTGATTTAGAATCCTGCCGTAATACTTCATCTTGTATTACTTCAACGCAAACAATAAAATAAAACACGTATATTGTATCGTGCCTTAAATCTCTATAACCATACACCGGAGGTTCCTATGAAAATTAAATTGAATTTAATATTGGCAATTGCTGTTCTAATGAACATGCTATTTATTTCTAGCTTCGCTTTGGCAGAAAGTGGTTTTGCCGTCCATTACAGCAACAAATTTCAAGGTAAAAAAACAGCAAATGGCGAAATATTTGATCAAAATGGACTAACCGCAGCCCACAAAAAATTTCCCTATGGCACGCAAGTTAAAGTAACCAATCTCGAAAATGATCGCAGCGTAATTGTTAAAATAAATGATCGCATGCGTACTCGCAATCGTAATGTAATTGATGTCACGAAACGCGCCGCCGAAGAGTTAGGATTCATAAAAGAAGGGCGTGCTCGAGTGAGCCTGGAAGTCGTCAACTAAAATAACAAAAGTTCTTAGCTGAAATCATACCTATGGGATAACAAACCATAGGTTAATACATTAAAAGATATACAAAAATACTTTGAATAACGAAGTACTCAGTAGTGTTCGCCCGTTTCTATCAGTGTCGACTATTTTATCGGACTATCGTATCAGATAATTTATGGCCGATACACGAGCCATAGTCATATATGGTCCGCTCCGTATTGCAAAAAAATACGTTTGTGGCAAAAAGAATAAGGCGTCCATATATCCGACCTTAGGATGAAGTCTAAAAGACCTCTGGCCCAGATGGAATTTGCACATTTCAGCCTCATCAAATGTTCGGCCTCTATTGGGCCCTTGACAATATCATGCTCGCACGAATGCAGGTATTACCTTTTGTGCCATCATATGAATTTTTCCACGCAATTCGTTACCGACTGTTGCTCTTATTAAATCTAGTGTAATGTTCTCCGCTTAATGCTTTTTAGCAGACCTTAATAAATTAAAGTTGAGTTCAAACATTTGCGTTGATTAGTTAGTGATTTAAGAGATTATTATATCCATGCTAAACAGCTACACCATTATATTTTTCTTTTTTGTTTAACAAGGGCCCATACAATGCGCACGTTTTGTTAGCTACTCCCGCTGCTAAAATATTTTTACCCCGCCTGCTCAAGTTTGCTGATCCATCGGTTACGGTTATCCTGGTGTTCGTTGACAGTATTTGGCTATTACAAAACCCATATTGGGATCCTAACCGCCTACATATCGCTTCTGTATCGACAGCATCATTTCTATTGGATTTGACGTAAGTTTTAACAAACTGAGGAGCCATCATTCATACCGTGTGTCCAAGATAAGTGAATGTACATGCCCAGTAATATGCGCCAAAACACGCTTCAAGCCCAACTATACAAGGCGTCAGGTTGGCTATAAATGTGCAGTTAATTTATTGCGACCCAACTTTTTCTAAGCGCAGTTTGACCAATTTTAACTATCCCGTGAAGCTGAAAGCTTTGCTTCGCCAAATCAATTCTTAACACTTTAGTTTCACTCTTTATATTACAATTTTTCATAGTTAGCCTCACTTCTCTGTTTGACGTTTGAATGACATTTACAACATGATCTTTGAGGTCACTTAGGAAGGGGGCGGATCATTCCGTTAGATGTGGCGTATAGAGAATCAAGCAGCTTGCTGTTCTTGATCACGATTTTGTTTAACGCCATTAAGGAATTTTATACCTTGAATGATATTCGCTTAAGATTGATAGCTCCTCAACCGGATTGGTTATTTGAATGTGTTGCCAGTTTTCTGCAGGATAATCATAGAAGGCCAGCATGCAATCCTTATCCTTTTCCGGGCATTCCATCTCATTTGGGCATTGCGGGCTGAAACGTTCATTACAGTTATCAAATGCCGCATACGTTCTCCGTATTTCCCGCCGGCCAGTATTTGACTAAGGCCTTCCAGAATCCCAGAGCACCTTCACCCAGCAGCCAGCCAAGACGTTTCCTCTAGGCCACGTTGCTTCAAATTCCGGCCAGTTCGCTTTTCAGACTCACGGTAGTTATTTGGCAATGCTAGTAATTCCGCACGTCACGTTTCATCAGAGCCGATAATCACCAGCAGACAACCGGTCATCTATTCTCACCGTAATGTAGATTCCATCAACCCAGTCATAAATATACCGTTTGCCAGCCAGACCACGGCGAGTCCAGTTTCGATAATCTTGTTTCCAGTTCTACTTTAAACGACTAATTGTGGTTGATGACAATCCCGGCGCACCCAGTCCCAACAAGCGTTTTAGCATTTCAGTAAAATCCCCCGTTGAAACACCCCTCAGAGATAATCAAGGTAAGAATTCTTCAATGTTTCGAGTGCGTTTCAAGTATGGGTATCAAGCTACTGTAAAAATTGATGCTGATTGCAGAGCGATCGCGTACTTTCGGTATTTTGATTTCAATATCTCCAAACCCGGTTTGAATCAACCTTTCTGGTAAATAGCCATTTCTGACACTGTCGTTTTATCCTCGTCGGTTTTTATAAACCGACAGGCTAATGGATAAAGCTGGCAACCTCTGTTTTTCTTTCGCCGCTGTCGGCATTTTACGTGCTCCTTCCCGCAATAACCTCTTGTAACGAGTCATTTTGGTCTGGTTTATTCAGCTTAATACAAACTATCTGTCATGCGGTGTATTCCTTTTCTTTATGGACCATCTGCCGTGATTTTTATCAACAGGTTACACCGCTATTTTTCTCTTGTTATACATTAGAAATAATCATAGACCCCAGTACATATAATAACAACATATTCAAGATACTTTTGTCAGTGTACTACCTCAATATCCCTATCAACCAATTCGGACTTGACACCTGCAATACTTTTCCAAAAACAAAGTGGTTATCGTAACGTTTTGAATGCCACTTTTTCTATTCTTCTTAAAATCTATCAAACTAAATATCACGAACAAAATCTTCCACACGTTATCGAATATTGCATCATCGGTAGGATAACAAAGCTAATTTTTCACAATAACTGATCGCAAATGTGACTTCTCGTTCAGAATTTATTCAGATTATTTTTCGTACGATAACACTAATATGAAACAATATTGAACGGGGAGTCATATGAAAAAATTTAAACTGACATGCATAACAATTGCTTTATGGGGGTTGTTTTCAGTCAACCAAGTCGGTGCGCAAGATGGTGGTGATAGTGGAGGCTTTGATGGTGGTGGCTTTGATGGTGGTGGCTTTGATGGTGGTGGCTTTGATGGTGGTGGCTTTGATGGTGGTGGCTTTGATGGCGGAGGCTTTGATGGCGGAGGCTTTGATGGCGGAGGCTTTGATGGTGGCTACTATGATGATGGTGGTTTTGAAGGTGGGTCTTATGAAGATGGCAACTATGATGCTGCTGACTATTATGATCCAAGCGCTGATTTTGTAAGCGATTATGGTCCAACTGACTCTAATCAAAGTAATACTTTCACTTCGGGCGAAGGTTTAGATCAGCAAGGCAATATTGACTTTACAGATGACGGTGACCAAGCGGGTGAAATCGGCCAATTCAATGATTCTGGGTTTTACGATAACACCGATGCAGATGCAGAAACTGCACAACATAGAGAAATTCAACAAGACACAGATGGAGAAAATAATTCTTCAGTCTCAGATAACCAATCATCAGAACCCGCTGATCTGGAATCGAATAGCGACGTTACTCAAGCTGACCCTTCTGCCCAAAACAATGCTAGTCAAGAAAATCAGACACTTGACAATAGTGACTCGTCAGAAGCTACCCAAACAACACAAAATGATGGAATCGCACAAAACGGAACTGCAAATCAAAATGTTAACATTCAAAACAATAATACTCTAATCGATCAAAATAATGCCAACAATGATTCTTCCGATCATCATCACAATGATTGGGGGCATCATCACCATGGGCACCATCACCATCTGGATGGATTTGGACTAGGATTCGGACTTGGTCTTGGATTGGGATGGGGATTTGGCCCAAGTTGGGGATGGGGATGGGGACCTGGATGGGGATGGGGATTTGGACCTTATAATAACTTCGGCTACTACAGCAGTTGGGGGTCTGTTGGATTCTATAATAACTATACTTTTGGACCTTATCGCCGTTTTGAGCGCTTTTATCCAATTGGCGGTTATCCCATCGGGGTTGCAACCTCACCAATATTAACATCACCAGTAGTTCTTACTCAACCAAGGCCAACTTATATTCAGCAGAATACTGTTTCCAGACCACCAGTTGCAGTACAAAAAAATTATTGGTACTACTGCCGAAATCCTGAAGGATATTATCCGCAAATCAAGGAGTGTTCAGCAGAGTGGATTAAAGTACCTCCACTTAGATCTTGATACGATATTCTTAATAACAAGTAATCGTCATTCTATACAATACACAAAAAATTTCTCACGCATTAAGCACTCTCGGAACGACCATATCGGAGAGTGCGTTAAATTATTCCAGTATGTTACATGGAATTTTGAATGGCGTAGAGACTTAATCCCATTAATGCTTGAGGAAATATACCAAGAGCCAGAACTGCAAATCCATTTGCACTCAATAGAATTTTTACTTCACTATTGGATGCAATTGGTTCATCAGTTTCAGGCTCATCAAAATACATAAGTTTTATAATTCGCAAATAATAGAAAGCTCCAATCAATGAAAACAAGACTGCTATAACTGCAAGCCATATAAAACCAGCATTAACTACTGCTTGTAATACCGCCAATTTAGCATAGAATCCGATCATCGGTGGTATGCCTGCCAATGAAAACATTAATATTAAAGTAATAAATGCATACCATGGATTTCTTTTATTTAGTCCTTTGAAATCCTCAATATTTTCGGCCTCGAAACCGGTCCGGCATAACAGCATGATCATGGCAAAAGTACCGAGTGTCATCAGTACATATGCAATGACATAAAATAAAGCAGAACTGTAGCCATTTGAATCTGCACTGATAAAACCAAGCAACAAGAACCCCATATGAGAAATGGTTGAATAAGCGAGCATACGTTTGATATTCGATTGGGCTATAGCTGCGATATTTCCTACCGCCATTGACATAACGGCCAGAATCACTAACATACCTTGCCAGTCAGCAACCATTTCTCCCATGCCTTCAATTAACAAACGCATCACAAAACCAAAAGCAGCAAACTTTGGAGCTGAACCAATAAACAGTGTAACTGCTGTGGGCGCACCTTGATAAACATCCGGTGCCCACATATGAAAAGGTGCTGCGCTCAATTTAAAACTAATTCCGGCCACAATAAACACTAATCCGACAACTAATACTTCTTTGCTGCTAGCTTCACTCTGAATAATTTGAGCTAGCTGAGAAATATGCAAAGTACCTGTTGCGCCATATACCATTGACATACCGTAGAGCAGGAATCCCGAAGCCAACGCCCCTAATACAAAAAACTTCATAGCCGCTTCTGTTGCGATAACGGACTCTCGCCGCAAGGCAACCAATGCGTACAGTGAGAGCGAAAGCAATTCCAGACCAATGTACAGCGTTAGAAAATGACTGGCGGAAATCATCACCATCATTCCCAATGTCGCGAACAATACCAGACTAAAAAACTCACCTTTCAACATACCCCTATCACTTATATAAGCATAAGAATATATCAACACTGCTGATACGGTACCGTATACCATCAGTTTCAAAATGTCGGCCATCGTATCATCCACAAACATGCCGGAAAATGTTTGAGTAGTCTCTGTTGAAAATGATATGAAGGTCAATATGGTACAACCCACCAGAGTAATTTGGGTGAGCAAGTATGCTACATAACGTCTATTTTCGCCCGCAGAAAGATCCGCCAGCATTACCACACACACCATAATAAGCATAAATATCTCAGAAGAAGCTGGCGCAAAATCAGGCGGTATAAAATTCATTAACATTTAATCCTTTTATCAAGAAGCGTGTCTGTTACAAGCAGTCACAATTCTTTTTCATAATTTGCTGCTGTTGAGATGTATCAGCAGATGATCTATCGTTGTATGCATTACATCAGTTAATGGATAAGGATAAACACCAATCCACAATACCGAAATCGCCAAAATTGCAAGCAATGCAAACTCGCGCTTTGATATATCCTTCAATCCTTCAACGCCCGGGTTTGCTATAGCGCCAAATATGACGCGCTTATACATCCATAATGTATATGCTGCTCCGAAAATTAATGTAGTTGCGGCTAAAAATGCGTACCAAAAATTCAGTTTTATACTACCCATAATAACCATAAACTCGCCAACAAATCCGCTTGTACCCGGTAATCCAGCATTTGCCATTGCAAATAACATAAAAAAAGCAGCAAACGTAGGCATTTTATTAACAACTCCACCATAATCCACAATTTGACGCGAATGTAATCTGTCATAAAGTACACCCACGCACAAAAACATGGCGCCAGAAATGAATCCATGCGATATCATCTGAACCATTGCACCTTCAACACCATACGAATTAAACAGAAAAAAACCCAATGTCACAAACCCCATATGTGCTACTGATGAATAAGCTATCAGCTTTTTCATATCAGCTTGCATTAATGCAATTAATCCGATATAAACCACTGCTATCAAGGATAACGCGATCATCATACCGGACAAATAATGGCTAGCATCAGGCACAATTGGCAAAGAAAAACGTAAAAAACCGTAACCGCCTAATTTAAGTAAAATAGCTGCCAAAACAACTGAGCCGCCTGTAGGAGCTTCTACATGCGCATCTGGTAACCATGTATGTACTGGCCACATGGGCACTTTTACCGCAAATGCGAGAAGAAATGCAACAAAAATGAGAACTTGCGGTGTCATTGGAATGGCTAATTGATGATAATCTTGTATCGAAAAACTTCCGCCTGATGTTTGATACAAATAAATAAAGGCGATTAGCATTAATAATGAACCGAGCAGCGTATAAAGGAAAAATTTGATAGCTGCATAGACACGATTAGGACCACCCCATATTCCGATAATCAGAAACATCGGTATCAATGAAGCTTCCCAAAAAACATAAAAGAGCATTGCATCCAAAGAAGCAAACACACCATTAACAATGCCTGACATTACTAGAAATGCCCCCATATACTGCGACACACGCTCTTTAATGACTTCCCATCCCGCTCCAACAACCAATGGTGTAATGAAGCAATTCAGCAAGATTAATGGCATCGATATGCCATCAACACCAACATGATAATTGACATTAAAACGTTCAAACCAAATATGATTTTCGACGAACTGCATTGTGCTGGTTGTAGTATCAAAACTTGTATATAAAGGAATAGCTACCAATAATCCAAGGATTGATCCTGCTAGTGAGATCCAACGCGCCAAATGCGCATTACGATCATCTCCTGTTACAAATACAGCAACGCCAAACACGATTGGCAACCAAATAATTAGGCTCAATAAAGGGAATTCAAATGACATACTTGTTCCGTGTTATTTTTAGTATTTATCATCTATAACTATGAGTTCATAGATTATTTAGGCATTTGTTTTTAACACGTTACTTTAAATTTAATAAAGCCATAGCGTCAAGATAACAAATATGCCTACAATCATGGTAAATGCATAGTGATAGATATAACCTGTTTGGAAGTGCCGCACGATCGAGGCTGTCAGTGCTACGACACGAGCAGTTCCATTAACGAAGAATCCATCAATTACCTTGATGTCTCCATACTTCCATAATGTTGTACCTAAAGTGCGAGTGCCTCCAGCAAACAACCATGAATACAATTCGTCAATATAATATTTTCGATCCAAGATAATATACACTGAACTAAAGTAAGTTTTTAATTTTTCAGGAATATCTGTTCTAAAAATGTATAAATACCAGGCTGTGAAAATTCCTGCAACTGACAACCAAAAGGGTAATGTAGATAATGCATGCAGCATCATCCCAACAACACCACTAAACTCCGCACTTAATTTTTGGATAGCCTCGTGTTGCTCTGCTACATAAATTGCAGAATTAAAATAATCTCCAAATACTATTGGACCGATAAACCACCCTGCTGCCACAGTTGGAATTGCTAACACTACTAATGGCATTGTCACTACCCAAGGAGACTCGTGAAGATGCTCTTTCGTATGGGCATCCATTCTTGTTTGTCCGTGAAAGGTCATGAATATCAATCGAAATGTATATAAAGCCGTAACAAAAACAGTCATTAATACACAAAAATAGGCAAAATTCACACCAGGAATATTTGCGAAATGCACCGCTTCTATAATTGCATCTTTAGAAAAGAAACCAGAAAATCCAGGCACACCAGCACTTGCCAGAGCAGCAATAAACCTTTTCCAATAGGTTTATGGCATATATTTTTTTAGCCCTCCCATTTTCTCCATGTTTTGCTCATGATGCATAGCAATAATTACTGAACCAGCACCTAAAAATAAAACAGCCTTAAAGAAAGCATGTGTCATCAAATGGAAAATAGCTGCAGAGTAAGCAGATGCTCCAAGCGCCACAGTCATATAACCCAATTGCGATAAAGTAGAATACGCGACTACACGCTTAATATCAGTTTGCACTACTGCAACCAGTGCCATGAATAAAGTAGTTATTCCACCAATTACTAAGATAACTGATAATGCCGCTTCAGATAATTCAAAAAGCGGCGACATCCTAGCTACCATAAAAATTCCAGCAGTTACCATAGTTGCCGCATGAATTAATGCAGAGATAGGTGTAGGGCCTTCCATTGAATCAGGTAACCATACATGTAGGGGAAATTGTGCGGATTTGCCCATAGCACCTACAAATAACAAAATACAAATCATTGTTATGATTAACCATGATGTGCCGGGTAAGACTACAATCGTTTCGTTTATTTTCGCTGGCGCTAATGCAAAAACAGTTGAATAATCCAATGTACCAAAATACATCAAAACCAAGGCTATACCCAAAATAAAACCAAAATCACCAACACGGTTTACTAAAAATGCTTTTAAATTTGCATAAATCGCTGTAGGGCGGGTATACCAGAACCCAATCAGCAAATATGACACCAATCCAACAGCTTCCCAACCAAAAAATAATTGTAAAAAGTTATTTGACATTACCAGCATCATCATTGAGAAGGTGAATAATGAAATATAACTAAAAAAACGCTGGTAGCCTGGATCATTATGCATATAACCAATTGTGTATATATGCACCATCAACGAAACTAAACTAACGACAACCATCATGGTTGCGGATAATTGATCAATTAAAAAGCCGATCTCAAATCGAGTATCCCCTGTAACCAGCCAAGTATATACACTACCGTTATAAGTATTTCCTTCTAAGACATCGAAAAATATAACCACGGAGGCAATAAGAGAAACAAATACTAGTGAAATGGTTGTACGGTGACTCCAAACAGGTCCAATAAAACGACCTAACAATCCTGCAATAAGAGCACCTGCAAGTGGTGCAAGCGGCACCAGTAAATAAAGTATGTGCATCACTATTTATAATTTATATTAATATACTTAATCCAGCTCATTAACTTATCTGTCAACCTTTAAGTTTATCCAAATCATCAACATTAATCGTTTGTTGATTACGAAATAGCACGACTAATATAGCTAAACCTATAGCTGATTCTGCTGCTGCAACGGTTAAAATAAAAAACACAAATACCTGACCAGAAATATCCTGCAAATAATGTGAAAAGGCTACAAAATTCATATTTACTGCTAACAACATTAACTCAATCGACATTAAGATAATAATTACATTCTTCCGATTGAGAAATATACCGACAATACCAATAGCAAATAGAATTGCGCCGAGTACTAAATAATGGGATAACGATACCAAGCTAATTACCTCTTCTTATATAAATTTATGTAATTTACATCGGTCTTTAATTAGTTATTTAATTATTGTTCATTTTTCTCAGCTGGGATAGCCACAATGCGCAACCGGTCTTCTTTTTTTACTTGAATTTGCTTCGAAGGATTTGGGGATTTTTTATCCTCACGATGTCGCAGGGTGAGCGCAATTGCCGCCACCATTGCCACAAGCAAAAGAACTGCTGCTAATTCAAAAGCATAAACATATTCAGTATAAATTAAACGACCTAATTCTCTTGTATTACTGTAATCAACATCATGGGGAGCGGGTGTGGGCATTTCTTCAACCCCAAAATATTTACCCATTAAAACCATCGACATTTCACCAACCATAATCACTGCAATCAGCGCGCCAAAAGGAAACCACTTCCAAAATCCTTCACGCAACCGATCTAAATTAATATCTAGCATCATCACTACAAATAGGAACAATACCATCACAGCACCAACGTAGACCAATACTAATACAATTGCCAGAAATTCGGCTTCCAGTAAAAGCCATAAACCAGCACACGTTATAAATGCCAATACCAATAATAATGCTGAATAAACTGGATTCCGGACAGTAATTACTCCAAGCGCAGAAGCAATTAAGATTCCTGAAAAAATATAAAAAATAACGTCTTGAAAGCTCATATTTACATATCAACAAAATTTAACGATAACGTGCATCAGCTTCTCTATCTTTGGCAATTTGTTCCTCATATCGATCACCAACAGCCAATAACATTTCTTTGGTATAAATGAAATCCTCTCTTTTCTCACAGTGGTACTCTAAGATACGTGTTTCGACAATAGAATCTACCGGGCATGACTCTTCGCAAAAACCACAAAAAATACACTTACTTAAATCAATATCATAACGTGTCGTTCGTCGCGTACCATCTGCCCGTTCTTCAGACTCAATAGTAATTGCCATTGCTGGACAAACTGCCTCACATAGTTTGCAAGCAATGCAACGTTCTTCACCATTTGGATATCGCCGCAAGGCATGCAATCCCCTAAATCTTGGAGATTGCGGAGTTTTTTCTTCAGGATAATGAACAGTTATCTTGGGTTTAAATAGATACTTTCCTGTAACGGCCATACCTTTCAGCAGTTCAAATAACAAAAAAGTACTAAAAAATTTTTTTATACGATTCATTGCATCTCTCTATCTCAAAACCAGATATTTAACAATGGCAAATTTCTAATCGATTCGGGCAGTTGCATTATCAATCCTAATAAAACAATCCACACAAGCGTAATTGGAATAAATACTTTCCATCCTAATCTCATAATTTGATCGTAACGATAGCGTGGGAAAGTAGCACGGAACCAAAGAAAAAAGAAAAGAATAAATGCAATTTTTAATAACAACCAAATAAAACCAGGTATTAACGTAAACGGAGCAATATCAAGCGGTGGAAGCCATCCTCCTAAAAACATAATTGACGTTAACGCTGCTACCAAAATCATGTTGGAATATTCAGCCAGGAAAAACACTGTAAAAGCCATACCTGAATAGTCAACATGAAACCCGGCAACAATTTCTGATTCACCCTCAGCCACATCAAAAGGTGCACGATTCGTTTCTGCAACTCCTGAAATTAAATAAACCAGAAACATGGGAAATAACGGGATCAAATACCAATTTAGAAAACTATTACCTTGCTGTCCGTTTACTATATCACCAATATTTAAACTTTGTGACATCATCAGCACACACACCAAAGCAAAACCCATTGCCAACTCGTAGGAAACCACTTGTGCCGCAGAGCGCATCGCTCCCAGGAATGCATATTTAGAATTTGATGCCCATCCGGCAATGATAATGCCGTAAATTCCCATAGATGTCATCGCCAAAATATACAATAATCCAGCATTAATATCTGCAAGAACGAGTTCTGGTGAAAAAGGTATTACAGCCCAAGCAGCTAGTGCGGGCATAATCGTTAATATAGGCGCCAGAACAAACAGTGATTTATTTGCACCACTTGGAATAACAATTTCTTTCATGATTGCTTTAACTGCATCAGCAATCGGCTGCCCCCATCCGCGTAACCAAGGAATTCCAAAAAAAGTTACTCTATTAGGTCCAACTCGAATTTGCATATAAGCAATGATCTTGCGTTCAGCAAAAGTCAAATAGGCGACGCACAACAATAATGGAATTACAATAGCAAAGATTAATACCAAATTGGATGTCAACAAAAATAACATCGAACCCCAGTCTGTTCCAAATACCTGTTCAAACTGTCGTTGAATATTCTCCATCAATAAACTCCAACCCATAATTACAGTTTCTCTACAGATATTTCTTCAAACAAGCCGCCTAATGCAAATGTATTTGCGTGAGCACAAGCAACACGAACACACATTGCAGGTAGTTTCTCATCACAAGCAACCTCAAGTTGCACTGATTCATCTCCTTGACTGACCTTGACTCGACTGCCGGCAACAATATCTAGAGTTTTTAATGTAGTTTCCCCCATCCATACTTTGGGAACTTTACCATCTAATGTGGATTGTAAAGATTCTGCCCGCCGCACAATTGGATCGGCCCGATAAATCGGTACTTCTCCAATTCGCTGCAACCCTTCTTGCACGATAGGATTAATTTCAATATCAAAATTTTTATAAAAACTATTAAGATAATGATCAATTTTTAATCCACTTGGAAAAATTTCTGCACGAATTTGTTCGGGCGTTTCATAATCGAACTTATCAAGATCTAGCAAGTTAGCTAATACACGCAATACTTTCCATGCCGGACGAGCATCACCTAGTGGAGATACAACGCCATTAAAAGATTGTATTCGACCCTCCGTATTTACATAAGTACCTGAAGTTTCTGTAAACGGAGCAATAGGTAAGATGACATCAGCATAGTCTGTAACATGTCCTTGATAACTACTTAGTGCAACTACAAATTCGCTCGATTTTATCGTTTTAAGTGCTTGCTGAGAGTTATAAGTATCAAATTCCGGCTCTATATTCATTAATAAAAATGCTTGGCATTTTTCGTTATTCGATTCTTTATCTGTATTGAAACCCAACATTTGTGATGCATTCAATCCAACAATTGAATACTCAGATTTAATGCAAATCGGCGATGAACTTATATCAGGTATGGCTCCTACTAAATATGCACCTACGCTGTTTGCAGCTTCACCCAAAATACCAAAACTAGCACCTGTGGTTTGCGAAAGCCATCCAGCAAGTAAATTAATTTTTGAATATTCAGGATGATGTTGAGACAAATTACCTAGATAAATTGCGGCCGGTGTATTATCGATTAGATTAGCAGCGATAGCAAAAGCACTAGCTGTACTTGATATATTAGCCGAACGAATAATTTTCTGTATCTCATCCGTATGATGCATTCCTTTTATTTCAAGTGCAGCCTTTAATATTTCCGCCAGTGCTTTTACCATCATATTTGGCGCAATGATAATTTTATTTGCAATATTGACCAGCAAATCATCATCAGTAGGATTTATAATATTCAATTGCATTCCATTCTTGACGGCCTGGCGTAATCGCTGTGCAATCAACGGATGATCTTTACGTAATGTGCTACCAATAATCAAAACTGATTTCATCTGCGATAGATCTGCAATACTGTTACCCAGCCATGGAGTACCTTTTCGATACTTATCCCCACGAAAATCAGATTGACGTATACGATGATCAACATTGCCACTGCCCATAGCCCGTAGCAATTTTTGCAATAAATAAAGCTCCTCAGATGTACTGTGCGCAGATCCTAATGCAGCAATACTTTTTGCACCATATTTCTGCTTGACCGTTAATAGTGCCTCAGCTGTAAATTCCAATGCCTCCTGCCATTCACAATCAGTCCATTGACCATTCCGTTTTATCATTGGACGCGTTATCCGATCATCGGAGTTTAATCCTTCATATGAAAAACGATCCTTATCCGATAACCAGCATTCGTTAATATCCTCGTTATCACGTGGCAAAACACGCATTACACGATTTTGCTTAACCTGCACGATCAAATTGGATCCTAAGCCACAGTGAGGACTTATCGATTTTCTACGTGACAATTCCCAGGTTCGCGCAGAGTAACGAAATGGTTTGCTAACCAACGCACCTACCGGACACAGATCAATAACATTACCTGACAACTCGGAGTCAACAGTCTTACCGACAAAAGCAAGTATTTCAGAATGCTCGCCTCGACCGGCCATTCCAAGTTCCATAATCCCAGCAATTTCCTGACCAAAACGTACACACCGCGTACAGTGAATGCATCGCGTCATATCTGTTGATATTAATGGTCCTAAATTTTTGTTGACCACAACACGCTTCGCTTCGGAATAACGTGATCCACTTGCGCCATAACCTACTGCCAAATCTTGCAATTGACATTCGCCACCTTGATCACAAATAGGACAATCAAGTGGATGGTTAATGAGTAAGAACTCCATTACACCCTTTTGTGCTGTCACTGCTTGTTGCGAGTGAGTATATACTTTCATTCCATCCATTACAGGTGTTGCACAAGCTGGCAGTGGTTTTGGTGCCTTTTCAACCTGCACAAGACACATCCTGCAATTTGCGGCAATCGATAATTTCTTGTGATAGCAAAAGTGTGGTATGTATACACCAAGTTGTTTGGCGCCGTCCATAATGGTACTGCCTTTCGGCACAGACACTTGCTTACCGTCGATTTCTATATTGACCATCGGCTAAAATTCTTGAATTAATCACAACTTGTTAAAATTATTATATTTATTATCTTTAAACCATACATTTTTTATGTTCTATATGGTAAACAAACTCATCTCTAGAATGCTGAATCATTGCACGTACAGGCATTGCTGCTACATCACCTAATGCACAAA
>SSFV01000032.1 GCA_008015565.1 Nitrosomonas sp.
TCCGGATACAATGCTACATCATGCAATGCAGTGATCATAGCATCCAGCGCGAGCGGGCTTGTTCCCAGTGGATTTTCGTTAGAAGCAAGTTTGATGACATGCGTTTCATCCAGACCCATTTCCCGCGCTAATTCAGTAATCGGTTTGCCAGGTTGGTAAGGCTGGATCGAACGAATATATTCTGGGGCAAAGTCGCAAAGATTCATAAGTTCAAGTTATTATTAACAATTAAAAAAAATGCGGAAATTAGATTCGAGTCAATAGTGTAAAATTCGATGGTGGAGAAATTATGTCGCCGGATAAGATCCCAAGATCTTAAGGAAAGCGGCTTTTTCACGTAACTCAACCAACGCAGCGGCTACGTTGCTATCTTGCTGATGTCCTTCGATATCTACAAAAAAAACATATTGCCACAACCCGGTACGGGAAGGGCGTGATTCCAGGCGGCTCATGCTAACTCCATGCTGAGCTAGGGGTTCGAGCAGTTTATAGATTGCCCCGGAACGATTATTGGTCGACATGATCAACGAAGTTTTGTCTTTTCCGGAGGCGTCCACTATCTGTTTGCCAATAATTAGAAAACGCGTTGTGTTTCTCGGATCATCCTCGATATTTTCCGCACAGATGGAAAGCTCGAACAGTTCCGCTGCCCGTTTACTTGCTATCGCTGCGGCATATTTATCCGTTGCAGCTTGCCGTGCAGCTTCCGCATTGCTTGCAGTATTGATAAACGCTGTATTGGGAATATGCGGTAAATTATTTTTTAACCAATGATGACACTGCGCTAAAGACTGAGGATGAGAGAAGATTTTGTTGATTCTCGCCAATTCGGTTTGTTGTGCCATGAGAAATTGATGCACAGGTAATTGAATTTCACCACAAATAGTGAGGGGGGTGTGTAATAGCAAATCCATGGATCTGCCAACCGCACCTTCGGTAGAGTTTTCAACCGGTACAACGCCGTAATTGGCCATATCCAATTCTACTGTGCGAAACACATCATCTATCGAGTTGCATGCTAGCGTTGTAATGGCACTGCCAAAGCGCTTCAATGCCGCTTCTTCAGAAAAAGTGCCGCTTGGTCCGAGATAAGCTACGCTCATCGGCTTTTCCAAAGCACGGCACAGCGACATTATTTCGATAAATAACTTCTTAATCTTCTCGTTGCTAACAGGGCCTGGATTTTGATTTTGCATGCGCGCCAATATTTGCGCTTCGCGTTCTGGTCGATAGACAATACCATTCTTTTTGATCTGGCCAATTTGTTGGGCTAGGCCTGCACGTTTACATACCAGTTGCAATAATTCGTCATCTATAGCGTCAATCTGATCACGTAGTTGTTTGAGTTGTTCTGACATAGGTATCGATTTCGACTCAGCGGTAATTCTTTTGCATAAATTCCGGAACTGGCAGATAGCGCGCCATAAGAACGCCATCGATAGCGGTAATTTCATCGAGCGCATGCTGTGGTAACGGACTATCCACATCCACTAGCGTATAGGCCATTTCTCCACGCGATTTATTGATCATGTTATGGATATTCAAACCGGCTTTAGCCACGCTGGTGGAGATTTGACCAAGGATATTGGGTACATTCGTATTTGCAACCGCTACCCGGTAAGGGGACTCCCGTTCCATTTGAATATCAGGAAAGTTAACCGTGTTTGTGATATTGCCGTTTTGTAAATAATCGATCAATTGGTTAACCACCATGACGGCGCAATTCTCTTCAGCTTCTTGGGTAGAAGCGCCCAAGTGAGGCAGTGAGATAACGCCTTCCCGGTGTTGAAGTTTTTGGCTAGGAAAGTCGCTGACATAAGCCCTGATTTTATTTGCGGTGATACCAGCAAGCACAGCTTCTTCATCGACCACGGCATTACGCGAGAAATTCAATAAAATGACATTCTGCTTCATTAATTGAATATTTTGATCATTGATTAGATGATGGGTTGAATCCAATAGCGGGATATGCAAACTGATAAATTCGCTGCGGCGCAAAAGGTCTTCCAAACTATGCGCTTTTTTAACTTCCGCTGAAAGACTCCAGGCTGATTCGATAGTGATTTTGGGATCATAACCGATAACCTTCATGCCAAGCTTGATGGCTGCATTCGCGACCAGTCGGCCGATTTCACCCAATCCGATAATACCTAGCGTACGCCCTGGTAATTCGATGCCCGAAAAACGCCTTTTACCATCTTCAGCTTGTTTATTAAGAGCTGCGTCATCGCCTTGCAGATTTTCTACATAATGCAAAGCTGGCACGAGATTGCGTGCAGCTAAGAGCATACCAGCCAGGGTCAATTCCTTGACTGCATTGGCGTTGGCCCCTGGTGTATTGAACACGGGAATACCACGGCTATTCATGCTTAATATCGGAATGTTGTTAGTACCCGCACCTGCGCGCCCGATCGCTTTGACGCTCTCGGGAATTTGGCTATCCAGCATATTGTATGAGCGAACTAAAATGGCATCCGGATCGGAAATGTCATTACTCACCTGATAATCGTCCGCAGGAAAACGATTGAGGCCTTGAGAAGATATCTGGTTGAGGGTGAGAATTTTGAAGACTTTGCGTTGATTTTCAAGCATGCTGATTAGCAAACTCCTTCATAAACGCTGCCAATTTTGCCACACCTTCCACCGGCATGGCATTGTAAATTGATGCACGCATACCGCCAACCGAACGATGACCTTTCAGTTGCATCAAACCGTTAGCTTGCGCTTGTCTGAGAAAGTCATCATCCAATGCAGGGTTCTTTAATGTAAATGGTACGTTCATGCGCGAACGATCTGACTTAACTACTGGACAATGATAAAAATCGGTATCATCAAGAAAATCATACAAAAGGTTGGCTTTGGTGATATTGATTTTCTCAATTTCGGCCAAGCCGCCCTGCTGCTTCAGCCATGCAAGCACCAGGCCGGTGATATAGATTGCATAAGTGGGGGGAGTGTTATACATCGAATCATTTTGCGCATGTATTTGATAATTATATAGCGTAGGAGTTTCGGTTAGTGGCTTGCCTAACAGATCTTCCCGTATAATGACCAGCGTCAATCCAGCAGGGCCGAGGTTTTTTTGCGCACCGGCATAAATTAATCCAAAGTGAGTAACATCCATTGGCCGTGACAAAATATCTGAAGACATATCGACAACCAAAGGAATATCGTTATCTTGGCTGATTTGCGGAATCCAGTGAAATTCCACGCCACCGATAGTTTCATTGCTGGTGTAATGAACATAGCCAGCATGCGGATTAAGGTGCCATGTTTGCTGAGCCGGTACATACGTGAAGTCGGCGTCTGCAGCAGTGGCGGCAACATTGACTGTGCAATAGCGATTAGCTTCCTCGATGGCTTTTGTTGACCACTGGCCGGTATTGATATAGTCGGCTGTTTTTTTTCCGCGTAATAGATTCATTGGAACCATAGAAAACTGACTGGAAGCACCGCCCTGTAGAAACAACACCTTATAGTTAGATGGAATGCCAAGCAGTTCACGCAAATCACTTTCGGTTTTTTCTGCGATTGTCATAAATTCCTTGCCGCGATGGCTCATTTCCATGACCGACATACCACTGCCATGCCAATCGAGCATTTCGTCGCGCGCTTGCCGCAATACTTCTTTGGGAAGCACGGCAGGTCCAGCACTGAAATTAAAAATTTCACTCATTGAATGTTCACTGCCGCGTTGGGAAGTTGTTAACTTTCCACATCGTTATCCTCACTTTCCACTACTCGTTCCAATCCAGCTAGTTTTTCGCCCGCATCCAAATTAATCAACGTAACGCCTTGCGTGGCACGGCTCATTTCCCGCACTTCGTTGACGCGGGTTCGAATCATCACACCACCTGAAGTGATCAGCATGATCTCATCATCGGGTTTGACCAGTTTGGCAGTTACTACCTTGCCGTTACGCGGGCTTGTGATAATCGCGATCATACCTTGCGTGCCGCGGTTATGACGCGTGTATTCACTAATCGGGGTGCGCTTGCCGTAACCATTTTCCGTAGCTGTCAATACAGTGAGTTCTTCATTTTCAGCTACCAGCATTGAAATAACTCTCTGATCAGAACCGAGTTTCATGCCGCGTACTCCGCGTGCAGTACGCCCCATCGGACGCACATCATTTTCATTGAAACGCGTGGCTTTACCGTTGTCCGAAAACAGCATGACGTCATGTTTACCTTCAGTTAATTCGACGCCGATCAAATAATCACCTTCATCCAACCCGATAGCGATGATGCCATTATTACGCGGCCGTGAAAATTCCGATAATGGCGTTTTTTTAACCGTGCCAAAAGCCGTTGCCATAAAGACAAAACGGTTTTCATCAAAAGTTTTTACGGGGAGAATAGCGTTGATTTTTTCACCTTCTTCCAGTTGAACCCAGTTGATGATGGGTTTGCCACGCGATTGCCGGCCACCTTGCGGAACCTCGTAGACCTTGATCCAGTATACACGGCCCAAACTTGAGAAACACAAAATATAGTCGTGCGTGTTGGCGATGAACAATTTGTCGATAAAATCATCTTCCTTGGTACTGGTTGCCAGTTTGCCGCGGCCACCGCGCTTCTGAGCCCGATAGTCATCAAGTAATTGAGATTTGATATAACCGCTATGCGATAGCGTAACGACAACATCTGCGGGTGCGATCAGATCTTCAACACTTAAGTCTTGTGTGTCAACAATGATTTCACTGCGGCGCTTGTCGCCGAATTGCTGTTTTATCGCTTCCAACTCTTCAGTGATAATGCCGGTAATCCGCTCCGGATTGGCCAGAATATCCAGAAAATCAATAATCTTGTCTATAATTTCCTTATATTCTGCAACAATTTTTTCCTGCTCGAGGCCGGTTAAGCGTTGCAGACGCAATTCTAGAATCGCTTGCGCCTGCGCATCTGACAAGGAATAGCCCTGTGCTTGTAATCCAAACTTTTCATCCAAACCTTCTGGACGCAGTGCATGGGCGTCTGCCATGGCACGTGACAGCATTTCCGCAACTAATTGCGATCGCCAAGTTCGCGCCATCAGTGCTATTTTGGCATCTGCCGGTGTTGGAGCGGCTTTTATCAAAGCAATGATTTCGTCTACATTGGAGAGTGCGACTGCCAATCCTTCTAATAAATGACCACGCTCACGTGCTTTCTTTAACTCAAAGACAGTGCGCCGTGTTACGACCTCGCGGCGGTGACGCAGAAATGCATCTAAAATCTGCTTCAAATTGAGCAGCCGGGGCTGACCATCCAGCAATGCCACCATATTCATGCCGAATGTGTCTTGCATTTGTGTTTCTTTATACAAGTTATTCAGAATGACTTCCGGCATTTCGCCACGCTTCAATTCAATCACGACTCGCATACCCGATTTGTCGGATTCGTCACGCAAATCGGAAATACCTTCAATTTTTTTGTCTCGAACCAATTCTCCTATTCGGATTAATAGGTTAGCCTTGTTCACCTGATATGGCAATTCATCGATAATGATGCTTTGGCGGCTGCCTTTATCCAGATCTTCAAAATGTGTGCGTGCACGCATGACGACACGGCCACGACCGGTATGGTAACCATCTCTTACACCGGAAACACCATAAATGATGCCCGCGGTAGGAAAATCCGGTGCCGGAATGAAATCAATCAATTCATCGATACTGATATCAGGATTTTTGAGCAATGCCAGACAAGCATCTACCACTTCGTTCAAATTATGCGGTGGAATATTGGTCGCCATGCCGACTGCAATGCCGGACGATCCGTTGATCAACAGATTGGGAATTTTGGCTGGAAGTATTAATGGCTCTTTTTCCGAGTCATCGTAATTGGGGCCAAAATTAACCGTTTCCTTGTCAAGATCGATCAATAGTTCATGCGCGATCCGTGACATGCGGATTTCGGTGTAGCGCATGGCAGCGGCATTATCACCATCTACGGAACCGAAGTTGCCCTGCCCATCAATTAACATATAACGCAAGGAAAAGTCCTGTGCCATACGAACGATGGTGTCGTAAACAGCGGTGTCGCCGTGCGGGTGGTATTTACCAATTACATCACCGACGATACGTGCGGATTTCTTGTAAGGTCTGTTCCAATCGTTGGATAGCTCATACATGGCAAACAATACACGGCGATGTACGGGTTTCAGGCCATCACGGACATCAGGCAGGGCTCTCCCGACAATGACGCTCATCGCATAATCAAGATAGGAACGCCGCATCTCCTCTTCAAGACTGATGGGCAGGGTTTCCTTGGCAAATTGATTCATGTGTTAGATTTTATGATAAACAAAGGGTTAAGGTGAGAGAGGTGCCTTTTAAATTTTCAAAATAGCATCTAGTAGAAATTAATTAAGCATTCTAACATGCTGTAAATATTTCTTTATGAACTTTACGCTTAGAATAAAAAGTTGCAATGCATAATTGTAAATAAGCTTAGTTATCTTGATGTATGAAGAATACTAATTGACCGCAATGGAGAAACTGCCGCTCATGTTTTGCTAATGCTGGATTTACCAAACGGCAACTATTCCCTGTATTGCGATCGATAGTTGATTCCATATATTGCTCGTCCAACCCCTAAGTACTTAACTCATTGCCTTGCCGTAATAATATTTATCTGAAACTTAATAAATTTTAGCTAAAAATTGTTGATACATTGCGTAGCGTGATGTGCTTTATAGAAAGAAGAAAATAAGAAAAGCTTGAAAAAGCAAAGTAAATGGGTAAACATAACAGCCTTTTGAAATATTTCCTGCCTTTCCTTGTAAAGCATTTAATAAATTTTTCCTTTGAACTGAAATGTGAGTGTTATTCGTGTCTAATTTAATGAATACTTATTCCCGGCTACCTGTTACCTTTGTCAAAGGCGAGGGGGTATGGTTGTGGGACGATTGTGGCGAGCGGTATCTCGATGCATTGTCTGGTGTAGCGGTATGTGGATTAGGTCATTGCCATCCACGCTTAACTAAAGCGATATGTGAGCAGGCAGGCAAACTGATTCATACATCTAATCTTTATCGCATTGATAAGCAGGAACGACTGGCAGATCGCCTGATTGAATTGTCAGGAATGGACAACGTATTCTTTTGTAATTCCGGTGCGGAGGCTAATGAGGCTGCCATAAAGCTAGCTCGATTGTATGGGCATAATAAAGGAATTTCTTTGCCCACCATTATTGTAATGGAGCGATCGTTTCATGGCCGTACGATGGCAACGTTGACGGCAAGCGGGAATCGTAAAGTACAAGCTGGGTTTGAACCTCTATTGTCCGGTTTTGTGCGTGTTCCCTATAATAATATGGATGCGGTCACACAAGTGGCTGTAAATAATAAAGATGTGGTAGCGGTGCTAGTGGAACCTTTTCAAGGGGAAGGGGGTGTTAATATTCCGGAAGCACATTATTTGCAGGAACTACGTAATCTATGTAATCAAAATAATTGGCTGTTGATGGTGGATGAAGTGCAGTCTGGAATTGGGAGAAGTGGCAAATGGTTTGCATTCCAGCATAGTCATATTCTGCCAGATGTCATGACACTAGCTAAAGGTTTGGGTGCTGGGGTCGCGATTGGCGCTTGCTTGGCCAGAGGAAGTGCTGCTGAAGTATTTAAACCGGGTAATCATGCTTCCACATTTGGTGGAAATCCATTGGCTTGTGCAGCGGCGATTGAAACGCTGGCTGTAATTAATGAAGAAAATCTTCTTGATCATGTGATGGATTTGGGCAATTTTATGCGTGCCCGGCTTAAAGACCAATTGCATGATGTGCCAGGTGTCGTGCAAATTAGAGGTCAGGGCTTAATAATCGGTATTGAGTTGTCAGTGCCTTGTGGTGATTTAGTAAAGAAGGCTTTGGAAAAGAGATTATTAATCAATGTAACTTCAGATAAAGTGGTACGTCTATTGCCGGCATTTGTCATGCAAAGAACCGAGGCGGATCAAGTAGTCGATATCACTTGTTCGTTAATCAAGGAGTTTCTGAATAGCAGCACTAATCAATAGATTAGAGTTTGATCGATTGACCATATATTGAGATTTATGCAATTCAAGCATTTCTTGCAATTTAGCGATTTTAGTCGCGAAGAATATGAGTATTTATTTGAACGTGCGCGCTGGATAAAGCGGGAGTTCAAACGATATCGCCAGTATTGGCCACTGACTGACCGTACGCTGGCAATGATATTTGACAAAAATTCTACGCGGACACGCTTGTCATTTGAAGCTGGAATGCATCAATTGGGTGGCACGGCGATTTATTTGTCTTCACGTGATACGCAGTTAGGACGCGGAGAACCTGTCGAAGATTCGGCCAGAGTCATCTCGCGCATGGTGGATATCGTTATGATTCGTACCTATGAGCATGACATTATCAAGCGTTTTGCAGAAAATTCTCGGGTTCCGGTTATTAACGGTTTGACTGACAAATACCACCCTTGCCAAATTATGAGTGATATTTTTACCTACACGGAGTACAGGGGAAGTATAGCCAGTAAAACAGTGGCTTGGATAGGGGATGCCAATAATATGTGCAATACATGGCTCCAAGCAGCTGAGATTTTTAATTTTAAGGTTCATGTTTCTACGCCACCTGGTTATGGCATTTCTCCAGAGCACCTTGGAATTAACCCGGCTCACTATGAAATATTTGCGCATCCCCGTAAAGCCGTAATTGGTGCCGATTTAGTGACTACAGATGTTTGGACAAGCATGGGATTTGAAGAAGAAACTGAGCAAAGAAAATGTGATTTTGCTGAATATTGCGTTAATGCGGAAATGATGTCTTTGGCACAAAAAGATGCATTATTTATGCATTGCTTACCAGCTCATCGGGGAGAGGAAGTAAGTGCAGAAGTTTTGGATGGACCTCAATCAGTGGTTTGGGAAGAAGCTGAAAATCGCTTGCATACTCAGAAGGCATTGTTGGAATATTTATTGTTAGGTAAATTAATAGCTGAAAATTAAGTATATTTTGTTTATAAGATTAATAATGTAACTTATTGATAATAAAATATTTGAGCGAGAACATTAATAAATAATGAAGAAAATCAAGAAAGTTGTTTTGGCTTTTTCAGGAGGCCTGGATACCTCGGTAATTTTAAAATGGTTGCAAGATACTTATCAATGTGAAGTTGTAACATTTACTGCGGATATTGGTCAGGGCGAAGAAGTCGAGCCGGCTCGAGCTAAGGCAGCACAGCTGGGTGTTAACGAAATATATATTGATGATTTACGTGAAGAATTCGTGCGAGACTTTGTATTTCCAATGTTTCGTGCAAATACGATTTATGAAGGTGAATATTTGCTGGGCACTAGTATTGCGCGTCCATTAATTGCAAAAAGACAAATTGAGATTGCCCGAGAAACGGAGGCCGATGCTGTTTCTCATGGTGCAACAGGTAAAGGTAATGATCAGGTCAGATTTGAATTAGGCTATTATGCATTGCAGCCAGATATCCATGTGATTGCGCCATGGCGTGAGTGGGATCTAACGTCACGTGAGAAGCTGCTACAGTACGCAGAGCTGCATGGTATTCCTGTTGAAATGAAGAAGAAAAGCGGTTCGCCCTACAGTATGGATGCTAACCTTTTACATATTTCCTATGAAGGCAGAATTTTGGAAGACCCTGCTGTAGAGCCTGAAGAATCAATGTGGCGTTGGAGTGTGTCGCCAGAGCAAGCGCCTGATCATCCAGAATACCTGGATATCGAATTCAAACGAGGTGATGCGGTATCTCTGAATGGAAGATTGTTGTCGCCGGCGGGAATTCTAGAGAAACTCAATCAATTGGGTGGAAAGCACGGAATTGGAAGATTAGATTTAGTCGAGAATCGCTATGTTGGTATGAAGTCAAGGGGTTGCTATGAAACGCCAGGTGGTGCAATTTTGTTGCGCGCACACCGAGCAATAGAGTCGATTACTTTAGATCGGGAGGTCGCTCACCTAAAGGACGATTTGATGCCCCGATATGCGGCTTTGATTTATAATGGGTATTGGTGGAGTCCAGAACGCAAGATGATGCAAGCTATGATTGATGCAACGCAGGAAAATGTTAATGGATGGGTTCGATTGAAGTTATACAAAGGAAATGTCGTGGTTGTAGGAAGAGATTCTCCGGCAGATTCATTGTTTGATCCACATATTGCTACTTTTGAAGATGATGCAGGTGCTTACAATCAGGCTGATGCTGCAGGGTTCATTAAGTTAAATGCATTAAGATTACGAATTGCAGCAGGAATTGAGAATAATAAACGAAAAAAAAAGAAGAGTTTTCAATAAAATAGTGCTTAGCTTTAGCTAATAATTATTATATTTCTTTAATTAAATCATATGCCATCATTTGATATAGTTTCTGAACTCGATCGCCACGAAGTCGAAAATGCCATCAACATTGCCAAAAAGGAGCTGGCCAACCGGTTCGACTTTAAGGGGACCCAAAGCGAGATCCAGTTTGATAAAACTTCCATCA
>SSFV01000119.1 GCA_008015565.1 Nitrosomonas sp.
TCATTCATGCGCTCGGTTTACCTGTGGGTGAGTCACAACATCAACTTTCTAAGCGGCGCTTTTTCTTGCACATAATAAAAAAATTTGAGGTCAGAAATTATGTGGCAGCATTTGCGATGACCGATAGCTAACAGATTGTTCCAGGTGTAATCTTATCCAACAGTTGTCAAATTAATAGTGCACCCATTTAATTAATTTAGCGTTTCATAAAATTTACAGATTATCTGAAAGGGGTAACAACCTATGACCACCTATACTTATCCAATGCTTCCAACTCCGGAACGCAACTTATTCAAACAGTTTTTCAACACTATTTCTTTTATTTTAATCGTTTTCGCACATCCTTCCCTCGCTGCGACTTGGCCAGAACTGAGTTTTATTCCTATCGTGAACGGCCTGGACAGGCCGGTACATATAACACATGCCGCAGATGGCAAAGGCAGGCTTTTCATCATTGAACAGGCAGGCCGAATAAGAGTTGTCAGTAATGGATCTTTACAGCCGGTACCGTTTTTAGATATCAGCGACCGGGTTGGTTGCTGCGGTGAACGCGGGCTGTTCAGCGTTGCTTTCCCGCAGGGGTTCGCAGTAAAAGGTTATTTTTACGTCAATTACACCAATACCGCCGGTAATACCGTTGTTTCCCGTTTTTCTGTGACGGGCGCCGGTGATATTGCGGATCCGGCCACTGAAAGCATTATTTTGGGTGTGGATCAACCTTTTCCCAATCATAATGGCGGACAAATCGCGTTTGGGCCGGATGGATTGTTGTACATCGGCATGGGCGATGGAGGGAGTGGCGGCGATCCGCTGGGATCGGGTCAGGATTTGTCGTCATTGCTGGGTAAGATGTTGCGGATCGATGTTGAGTCAGGTGTTCAGCCTTATGCTATTCCTGCAAATAATCCATTTGTTTCAACCGGCAATGCGCGCGCAGAAATATGGGCCAGCGGTTTACGCAATCCGTGGCGCTTTTCGTTTGACCGCGACAGTGGCGATCTCTATATCGCCGATGTAGGCCAAAATCAATACGAAGAAATCAACTTTCAAGCGGCAGGCAGTCCGGGTGGTGAGAATTACGGCTGGAATATCCGCGAAGGCAATCATTGTTTCCTGCAG
This sequence comes from Nitrosomonas sp., assembly GCA_008015565.1. GTDB lineage: Bacteria > Pseudomonadota > Gammaproteobacteria > Burkholderiales > Nitrosomonadaceae > Nitrosomonas. The sequence goes on from SSFV01000119.1 coordinate 1,120, forward strand.
CCGTCTTGCAATAATCAAGGCTTAGTTAATCCGGTTTTGGAATACGATCACGCCAATGGTGATCACTCGATTACCGGTGGAGTGATTTATCGCGGCAGTACATTTCCGCGCATGCGCGGTGTATATTTGTTCGGTGATTTCGTGTCGGGGCGCGTAGGCGGCATGCGTCGTACAAGTGCCGGTTTTGAGTCCGCCCTGCTCATCGATAGCGATTTTTCAATTAGCAGCTTTGGCGAAGATGAAAGCGGGGAAGCCTATGTCGCGGATATCAATGGCGTGGTGTATCGCATCGAAGATAATGTCCGTTACAGTGAATTAACCTTCTCTGGTTTGGTGGCAAACTACCAGCCTGGCGATACGATCCAAGCTACGGTTACGGAAAAATCGTCACAACGCACCGTTGCACAAGATCTTTGGATTGCGGTCAGTACGCCGGATGGCCAATTACTGTATTTATCCGGTCAGCCGGACGCGCAGTTTAGCACGTCGCCACAACCGTTCAAGCGCCAGATTGTTTCTGAGGATCGAATACATGCAATTTTAAATTTAACCTTGCCGGAATCGATTTTACCCGGCACCTATCGCCTATACGCAGTTTATAATGACCCGAATCCCGGTAATTTGGATTTGCCGGCAACATTGCGCTCTAATGTTGCGCAAGCTGAAGTTATCATTTCGGAATAAATTCAGAAAAGAAGTGGTATAAGTTCTTTTTACCAGAAAAATAGTGCATTCGATATTCGAGCGCCGCGCGCAAGCATTTATCCATTGTGCCTGAATGAAAATTAAAAATGATAATGCGCGCCGACTCCTATATATTCCACGTTATTTCTGAGAAACTGCCCGCTCGGGGAATTGCCGTTGAAGTATTCAACGAGTATTTGGAGTTTCCTATTGAGAACTTGCAAGTTATCGAACTCAATTCCTCCCCGGATTGAAACATCGGTATTCCAGTTATTTTCTTGGAAGTTTTTGAGATCAGCCGCGATGATAGGCCGTATCGGTGCAAAGTTCAGACGCCAAGGGCTGCGGAACTCCACACCATATTGCGCCATCCACACTTCGAGTGATGAAGGTTCTTTATGGAATAAGCCGCCTCCTCCGCCATATATCCGCACGCCGTAAGGAAACTCGTACGATAATCTGAGATCCGCGCCTTCATAGCTTAAGTTAATACGCTCAAATGTGGAATTTATCCTACGCAGCAAAAATTCGTCTCCCAGGTGTGAACTTTGATGATAAATCCGGCCAAATGCTGAAAATTGCTTGGCACGCACGCTCGCATAGGCCGATGCGATAAAATCTGTATTAATGAGATCTGTGGATGGAGCGCCTAAATTAAAATCACTGAAAACCCCGGCCTGAAGCCCTGCTTCCCACTGCGCAAGTGAGCGTCCAATACTGCCGCGGTAAAACGGTATCGTTTCACCAAAACTTACTGCACCGATATTCCTTCCGTCGAAATTATCATTGAGGAAACCATGGTAAGAAGCCGAAAAATGCGCCCAGCGAGGATCTGCCAATAAGGGTTTGAATAAATGACCGCTCGGCAACAGGCCCGTCGGTAACAAAGTTGGATCAGTTTTGGTGATTGCAATGGTTTGATTGGCTTCATGCCTGATTGGCTGAGATGGAGCCGTAGCTACCGGTAATTCGTCGGGCTTAGCTTCGGCTATTTTTACTTCATATACTCCCGGAATCTTCGCAAGCGATTGCACAATGCGACTCTGATCAGGGCTAGTCAGGCTATCTTTCGGCAAAACAATGACGCCATTTTGCACGACGATCGAAGGAACATCCAGATTCCATTTATATTTCAACATACTGGTCGCGTAGCCGGCAATATAAGCGTCATGAGGCGGCGCAGCATGTCCTGGTGCTGTATTGAACAGCCAAAGCCCTGCTACCAGGAATAAACGTATATTGTTCATTTTTTATTTGGGCAAAACGGCTTTAACGGTCAGGTTGTTTTGCAATAATTTGACATCCTTCTGTCTGGATACTACTTCGGACGCTCTATCAATAATTTGCTGGGATTCAACCATACCGCTTAGTTGCACTGTGCCATTCACCGTTGTAACTTTAATATCGGATGCCTTAAGCAGGGGATCACTGACAATTGCTGTTTTGACATTGCTTGTAATCACCGAATCACTAATGTACTGAGCGCTTGCTTCAGCTTTTTCGGCTATTGATTTTCTGGCTTCGCTGATTTCTTTACCCGTATGCTCTGTTATGCTTTCAATTTTTTCGCCAGCATTTTCGATTGTACGGTCCAGCTTCTGTCCTGCTTTTTGCGCAGGACCTTCTTGCTGACAGCCAATTAAGACAAGAACAACGGTTAAGCCTGCAGCACGAATTATATCCGGTATTGAAATATTTTGAATAGCTTTGTTTTTCAGTTCCATATAGTTCTCCTCAAATTTCTATTGAAATTAAATATCGTTTGCCGGTTTTATAGAGTCTTAAATTCTAATGGGCGCATTAAAGTTGATCTGTTCGCTCTCGCACATAAACATCGATATCGCCTTCTAAAGTCTGTTTTTCGCCTTACCGGTTCATTCATTCTTATGTAAGCAACCGAACAGAATAAGAAGGGGTTTGCAGTTAGAGTTTTAGAAAGTTTGCTTTGAGAGAAGCAGTTAGCGCTTCCATTTTTTGACTAAAAATTTTTTTTGACTGTGCACGATAGGAGAATGTTTATGAATCAAACTATTTATGCCAACGACACTGTACAAGCCTGTATTGCGGCTTGTAGCAACTGCCATCAGGTTTGCCTGCAAATGGGGATGAATCATTGTCTTGAAACCGGTGGAAAGCATGTTGAACCCAGCCATTTCCGTTTAATGATGTGTTGTGCTGAGTTATGCCAAACATCCGCTAATTTTTTATTAAGCGGCTTTCACCAAAACGCTCTCTGCGGGATTTGTGCCGACATTTGTGAGGCATGCGCCACAGATTGCGAGCGAATTGGCGGCATGGAGGAATGTGTCAAAGCTTGCAGGAAATGTGCCGAGACATGTCGTCAAATGGCAAATATGCAACACTAATCTAGTGTCTGAACGCCTTAACATACTTAATAGCATAGAATGCAACTATAGACTATGCTTACAGGAAAGTATGTTGTGATAATGGATATTTCAGGTGATTAGCATGTTAAACCGCCGGTTGCTGTTGTGGTTGTTTCTAATGAGTTTATTTTCAAGCTATGTGTCAGGCAGCCAGGAAATAACTACAGATGAATCCAAATCGATTCAGGACATTGCACAAATTGTCGAACGCAGTATCCGGGCGGAGGCGGAAAATGGTTTTGCTCGCAGAGGCGCACATGCCAAAGCGCATGGTTGCGTAAAAGCGCAATTCAGTGTGCTCCCGCTGCCGGATGAATTAAGCCTGGGGATCTTCTCCGAAGCGCGTGAGTATCCCGCCTGGATCCGCTTCTCCAATGGCGCTGAAAAGGTGCAGGATGATTCCGTTGGTGATGGCCGCGGTATGGCAATTAAACTGATGCACGTTGATCGCAGTCCATCCGGTACACAAGATTTTGTCATGCTGAATCATCCCGTATTTTTCGTCCGAAATGCGGCAGATTATGTGGAATTTCAGAAAGCTTTGGCAATAGACAATCCTGTCAAATTCTTTTTTCCGGATATCAATCCACTACATTTTCGCCTGCACGAACTTGGAATAGTCATGGCAATCCGCAGTAAAAAAGTTAATAATCCTTTAGATGCACAATATTGGAGCGCGACGCCTTACCGCTTCTCTGATTCCGCAATGAAATTTTCCACCCGCCCCTGCAATCGGACAGCGCCAGCTTTATCTACTGATACCTCTTCTGCAAATTATCTGCGCCAAAATATGCAAGCACACCTTGATCGTGAAGAGGCCTGCTTCGATTTTATGGTTCAGCTCCGCAAGCGTGCCGCTGAAATGCCGGTCGAGGATCCTACCATCGAATGGAGCGAAAAAGATTCGCCTTTTATCACGGTAGCGAAAATCACAATCCCCGCGCAACGGTTCAATACGCCGGAGCAGCTGAAATTCTGCGAGGATCTTACTTTCTCACCTTGGCATGCGATACCTGAACATGAACCTTTAGGTGGAATTAATCGGGTACGGAAAGCGGTCTATGAAATTTCTTCACGTATCCGGCACGAACTCAACCGCGCCTCTGAAAGAGAATCTTCAGGATTTTGAAGTATGTTTATTACGTTGCGGCAAGTATAGTTTTATAAAAGCGGGCAGCTGGGGGAGGAGTCAAGCTTCAGAGATTGTTGCTTGGAGTTCCTGAAATAATAAGCGGAAATTCTTCGCTGGCTTATCCGCGGTTTTTTCTTTCTTAGCATTGCGGATCAGTAGATTAAAACGCTGTAAATCGGCATGTGGATATTTCTGTGCGAATTCAGTCAGCGCTTGTTCTTCGGTCAAAAGGCGTTCTCGCCAGCGTTCCAGATGATGTAACCGGGCAGTTTGCTGTACCGAGACTTGATGCCAGGTTTCAAGTTTTTGCTGGATTGGCAGTGCATCGACTTCACGCATTAAACGGCCGATATATTGTAATTGCCGGCGGCGTGCGCCATGTTTTTGCATGGATCGGGCTTGGTGGATTGCATCGCTTAAAATTTCGGGCAAATCAAATTCCGCCAGTTTATGGGCATCCAATTCCACTAATCGCTCTCCAATCGTCTGTAATGCATGCATTTCCTTTTTACGTTGGGTTTTGCTCGGTGTATTATCCTGCTGCATGTCATCTTCTGGGTCGTTCTGCACGGCAAGCCTTGTAATGTAATATAGTATCAAGAAGCTGTTATCATAACGTTTTACATCAACTTGATTGCAACAAATTTATTCGTTCGGCAAGAACTTTTTTTATTTCTCAATTAAATCCTTTGTTATATCGCTATTTATGAACAATTCATCCGTTTCTGATTTTCGTTTTTCGTTCCCGGTTAGCACATTGCAGCAAATTGCCCGTGATATTTTGACCTTTGCTAAACAAGGGGGCGCTACGGCTTGTGAAACTAGCGTGTCGGATGGTTTTGGCCAAACCGTGGCGGTGCGTCAGGGTGAAGTTGAAACGATTGAATATAATCGCGACAAAGGATTGTCCGTGACAGTCTTTATTGGGCACAAGCGCGGCAATGCCAGCACTTCGGATTTCTCAATGCAGGCTATTCAGGATACGGTTGCCGCTGCCTTATCAATTGCGCGTTATACCGCCGATGATGATTGTGCCGGACTGGCCGATGCGGAATGGCTTGCTAAGGATTACCCCGATTTGGGTTTGTATTACCCTTGGGCAATAACTGTTGAAGAGGCCATTGAGCTGGCGAAAAAATGCGAACAATCCGCCTATGCAGTCGATAAACGAATCACGAATTCTGAAGGCGCTACCATTTCAATCAGTGAGTCACAATTCATTTATGCCAATAGTCTGGGTTTTATGGGCGGATATCCGCTGTCGCGCCATAGTATGAGTTGCGCTATGATTGCCGAACAAGACGGTAGTAAACAACGTGATTACTGGTACTGCGTTGCACGCGATGCGGCTGATTTGGAATCGCCGGAGTATATCGGAGAAAAAGCCGGTATGCGTAGCGTGCAGCGTTTGGGAGCCAGAAAAATTGCCACACGTGAAGTGCCAGTTCTTTTTGAAGCGCCGATTGCATCCGGCTTGATCGGGCATTTTGCTTCTGCGGTGAGCGGCGGCAGTTTGTATCGAAAATCTTCCTTTCTGTTGGATAGCATTGGTAAGCGAGTTTTTGCACCGGATATTCAAATTCGAGAATTGCCTCATCTGCACAAAGGCCTTGCTAGCAGCGCGTTTGATGATGACGGAGTTGCGACAGTCGAACGCAACGTAGTTGCGGATGGTGTTGTGCAGGGCTATTTTTTGAGTAGTTATTCAGCGCGCAAACTGGGTATGCGTACCACCGGAAATGCGGGCGGCACGCATAATTTAATCCTGCAGAATGCTGTTCCCCAGGATTTCGAGTCATTGTTGAAAAAAATGGATACCGGTTTACTCGTAACTGAGTTACTGGGACATGGAATTAATCCAGTAACGGGTGACTATTCCCGGGGTGCCTCGGGCTATTGGATAGAGAACGGTGACATCGCGTACCCCGTTGAAGAAATCACCATTGCGGGTAATCTGAAGGAAATGTTTCAAGGAATCGTGGCGGTCGGTAATGATATCGTAGTTCGTGGATCGAAGCAGAGCGGATCGGTGTTGATCGATCGCATGACGGTCGCAGGTGATTGATATTTTACAGAACCGCTGTGATGGATGTTTTTATCGGTTTGAGGGATCTTTCCTAATTGTGCTTGCTTGCGATCATTTTGGATAATCTTATTATCCTTACCGGACATTAAAAACGATTATGATCATGCTACATTGATGGCTGTGCTTTAGGTAGCAATGGCAGACATCTTTTTCAGAGAGTGATTCCATTTATCTTGATGAATTTTAAAGGAAAAATTCGATCTTTTTGATGAGATTAAAGGTTATTTCTTTTTCAAGATAAAAACAAATTCACCCGCAATTTCAGACATAAAAAGTAATTCATTTGCCGTTTGATCGGAAAATACCTGGAAATCAATGACAGAAGCCGGATCGGTTGCAGTAATCCGTAACGTTTGTCCGCTATCCATTTTTGCCAGCGATTGTTTGGTGCGTAAGATAGGCAATGGGCAAACTAATCCACGCACATCCAGTTCATGATCAATATGCATTGATATTGGCCTTACTGTGCGAATCTGGTTTTTTAGATTGCGATAGATGTGCGCTACAATATCGTGTAGCTAGCCTTGTGAGCGTATTACCAGACATTCCATTCGTTGCCGTGATAGATTCTGGCAGCCCGTACGTGCCTGATTTTCTTGCAATCCCACAAGCCGGGCGCGATAAAGTTTTTGATTACTGATTTTTACTTCGGTAACGACTACTTCACCGGCTATCCAACGCGTTGCTGCTTGTGCCTGAGCCTGCGCTTTTTCATGCGCTTGATAAGAGCCAACTTGTACTTCCCAATTCCTGCTTGTTACTGCCGCATTTTTTGTGGGATGGGCTGGAACTCTGGCTTGATTGACTGGGGCAGTCCCGCTTGGAGAACTAGGTGCACTGCTCTTTACTTCGGTTGATTGAGGTGCCGTACGTGCTATATTGGTCTGACGCGGCACCGGTCTTATCTGCCCCTTATTAGTAGCAATAGCTGGGATTGGCATGCCTTGACTAAAACTACGATCGAGCAATTGCGACATGTACTGATCTCTGGCAGCGGCAGTGTGTCCGCCCATCACAACTGCAATAACACGGCGATCACCCCGTTTAGCCGAAGTGGCGACGTTAAATCCTGATGCGCGAATAAAACCCGTTTTTAAACCATCTACACCACGTGCGTTGCGCAACATACGATTATGACTATTGTAGGTAATGCCTTTGTGAGTAAACGATTGCGTCGAGAAAAAGTGATAGTTTTGCGGAAAATCCTTCATTAATCGTGTAGATAACGTTAGCAGATCGCGCGCGGTGGTTTTCTGTTCGCTGTGCGGTAAACCGGAGGCATTGCGAAAAGTAGTAGCGCGCATACCCATTGCACGTGCTTTGTCGGTCATCATACGTGCAAAATTAGCTTCCGTTTTACCTAAGGTTTCGGCTACCACAGCAGCAACATCGTTGGCGGAGCGCACTATCAGCGCAGCAATTGCATCACGGACTGCGATTGTCTCGCCTGCGCGCAGATTGATATTGGTGGATGGCATCGATGCGGCGTGCATGGATACCGGCATGCGCGAGTCCAAGCTCAACTTACGCTGTTGCAATGCTTCGAAAAGCATATAAAGCGTCATCATTTTAGTTAGTGAGGCCGGGTAACGGATGGCGTCAGCATGCATTTCGTGCAGTATTTCCCCCGTGTTCGCGTCCACTGCAATCGAAGCATGAAGCGGATTGGCTTGCAGCAAATTCGGACTGATCGCGAGAAGTAAAAATAATGTTGCGGCAGTAGAGATCGCTGCTTTGGCAATTTGTTTCAGAGTAACTATTTGCTTGATCGTGTTCATTCGTTGAAATACCCATTAATTGTATGAATATTACCTTTAAGGTCATTTTCATACAAATGCATTTTTTATATTTGAGAAATAAAGGGGTAAAACATCGTTACATTTCAAGATTAAGGAAAAAATAGGCGAGTTTTGCTGAAATGCGGCAGGCTGCATCACAATTTCCGATAAATGCTTGAACTTTGCGTAGAAACGTGTATCTTAATGCGGTCTTTTGGATTCAAGTTGTGAAATGTGATGCTAACGGTTGAGCTTTTTCCTTGATATTCGATGGTCACTACAAAACAGCGTAGTTAGAAATAAATTCATTAATTATTAAGGAAATCAACACATGGCAACAGGTATTGTTAAATGGTTCAATGACGCTAAAGGTTTTGGCTTTATTACCCCAGATAACGGTGGAGAAGATATATTTGCACATTTCTCTGCAATCAATGGCAGTGGTTTCAAAACATTGCGCGAAGCTCAGCGTGTTACTTTCGATATTACGTCAGGCCCTAAAGGCAAACAAGCATCAAATATTGTACCTCAATAAATTGAGCGTGACGTTTGAGCAAAAAACCCCGGTAATTCGGGGTTTTTTGTTGGATAACTGATCCTACGTATTTCGAATTCTAAATTCTTTTTCAACAGGATTTTTTTAATGTATGCATAAACTCAACTATCTAGAATTATTTTTTTAGGTGGAGCATAAGGAAATGTCAGCATTTAACCCGTCAGTTCATTATTGGAATTTTTATAACATATTGCCATAGATGCGGTAGCATAACGTCATTTTATTAGATGCTAATTACTGATTATGCCTGTTAATATCCCAACTTTACTTCCCGGACATTTGTTACCCATCCCGGGCATTACGCTCGGAATTGCGGAGGCCGGCATCAAAAAGCCTGGCCGAAAAGATTTACTGGTTATGGTGCTGGACGAGGGCACGCATGTCAGCGGCGTTTTTACACAGAATCGCTTTTGCGCTGCGCCGGTGATTGTAGCGAAACAGCATCTGACCTATTCATCGGCTATCCGCGCAATGGTGGTAAATACCGGTAATGCCAATGCAGGAACGGGTGAGGCGGGTATCCAGCATGCCCTGTCAAGTTGTGCTGAATTAGCCAGACTGCTAGGTTGTACCATGCAACAGGTACTCCCTTTTTCCACCGGTGTGATTATGGAGCCGTTGCCGCTGGATAAGATTGTGGCTGGTTTGCCCGCAGCCGTAGCCAATTGCAAGGCGGATAACTGGTTTAACGCAGCACAGGCGATCATGACTACGGATATCGTGCCAAAGGCGGCGTCCCGGCAGGTGCAGATTGATGGCAAAACGGTGACGGTTACGGGTATTGCTAAAGGTTCCGGCATGATTCGCCCCAATATGGCGACCATGCTCGGGTACGTTGCCACCGATGCGGCCATCGTTCCGGACTTGTTGCGGGCAATGGTGCATCATGCTGCTGATCGTTCATTTAACCGCATTACAGTGGATGGTGACACATCTACAAATGACGCATTTATCTTACTAGCTACTGGGAAAGCTGGACATAGTGTGATTACCAGCCAGGACAGCGCAGCGTATTCAGTGCTGCAAGAGGCAGTTACCGCTGTTGCTGCCGATCTGGCCAAAATGATTGTGCGCGATGGCGAAGGCGCTACAAAATTCATAACCGTGCAGATCGATGCCGGTAAAAGTTCGGATGAGTGCAACAAAGTAGCTTACGCTATTGCACATTCTCCATTGATTAAAACAGCTTTCTTTGCATCGGATCCGAATCTTGGACGTATTCTGGCGGCAATTGGTTATGCGGGTATTGACGATTTGGATGTGAGCGACATCCAGTTGTATCTGGATGACGTATTGGTGGCTGAGCATGGAGGCAGGGCTTCGCGTTATCGTGAAGAAGATGGACAACGCATCATGAATCAACCTGAGATTACCGTTCGGGTTGTGTTGAATCGTGGCTTGGCGTCCACTACTGTCTGGACTTGCGACTTTTCTTATGACTATGTCAAGATTAACGCCAGTTATCGCAGTTAAGCCGGTTCAGTTCACATGAATGATTTTGACAAACTGTATGAACGGACGGACAGGCTGCTCAACTGCCTGGAAAAACTTGTACCATCAACCTGGCCGGAGCCAGACTGGCAAGCAGACTTTGCTTTCAGATGGCGCAGGCAAGGTAACAGCGGTTATATCGAGGCGGTGACGCATCCACATTGCATTACACTCGATGCATTATGCGGAATTGACGATCAGAAACAACGGATTGATCAGAATACCAAGCAGTTTGTGCAGGGATTCACGGCCAATAATGTGTTGCTGACAGGTGCGCGCGGCACGGGCAAATCATCCTTGATCAAGGCGTTGCTGAGCAAATACGCCAAGGATGGTTTGCGGTTGATCGAAGTGGAAAAACATAATCTGATTGATCTGCACGATATCGTTGAAAAAATTTATCGGCGTCCAGAACGCTTCATTATTTTTACTGACGATTTATCTTTTGAGCCCGACGAACCAGGCTATAAAGCACTCAAAGTGGTTCTGGATGGATCGATTGCTGCGGTTTCCGATAATGTCCTGATTTATGCGACGTCGAATCGGCGCCACATGGTGCCGGAATTCATGCGCGATAATTTAGACACACGTCATCTCGGCGAGGAAGTGCATCCAAGTGAAGCGATTGAGGAAAAGATTTCCTTGTCGGAGCGTTTTGGCTTATGGTTATCGTTCTATCCCTTTGATCAGGATCATTATTTGGAAATCGTGCGCTACTGGCTGTCTTTTTTCGGTATTCCTGAAATGACGGATTTAGTGCGTACCGAAGCGTTGCAGTGGGCATTGGAACGCGGTTCGCGTAGTGGCCGCGTCGCTTGGCAGTTTGCACGCGATCAAGCTGGCAGAAAGAATTCAATGACTCATTAGTGCGGTTAGAGGATGAGTCATTCTTCCAATCTATTCATTACCGGATCAATTTCCATTATTGAAGTTGTTGCTGCTGTTATCGTTAGGTCCGATGGTCAATTTTTATTGACGCGCAGACCGGGAGGAAAAATATATTCCGGTTACTGGGAATTTCCGGGTGGAAAGGTCGAAAAGCATGAATCCTTATTTGAAGCACTCAACCGAGAATTATGGGAAGAATTAGGGATTAAAGTCAGCGTCGCATATCCTTGGATAACCCGTATTTTTAGTTATCCCCATGCCACGGTGCGACTGCATTTTTTTCGTGTCGTGAAATGGGAAGGCAAATTGGCTCCCAGGGAGAAACAGGGATTATTTTGGCAATTTCCCGATCAAGTTGAGGTATCGCCTATTTTGCCTGCCAACGATGCTATCTTGCGGGCACTATTATTACCGCCTATTTACGCGATTACACGAGCCACTGAAGTTGGTATTAAGCTAGCATTAGAGCAAATTGAACAGGGATTGAAAAAAGGTTTGCGATTGTTACAAATTCGTGAAAAGAGCATGTCGCCGGAGGAACTGCTAGGGTTTTCCCGGCAAGTATTAGCCCTTGCGCACGCTTATCGAGCGAAAGTAATGATCAATGGCGATCCTGAATTGGCTCGCGAAATAAGTGCCGATGGCGTACATTTTACTTCGACGCAACTAATGGCAATGTCATTCCGTCCCGATCCAGGTTATGGACTAAGTAGCGCATCCTGTCATAACAGCGAAGAGCTTTTTGTAGCAGAGCAGTTGGAATTAGATTTTGTTGTCCTCGGGCCGGTGCAGCCTACATTTAGCCATCCTAATCAATCGACCTTGGGCTGGAGACGATTTGCCAAGCTGACTTGCGGCTATTCTCTCCCGGTTTATGCTTTGGGCGGATTAAGTTCTGAAGATTTACCGGTTGCGCAGGAAATGGGCGGACATGGTGTTGCGATGATGCGCGGTATTGCAAGTCTATAATTTGGAAAATATTTTTATGTCGTTTTAGAAAAATAAAACAGCTTAGATTGTTTTAATATAATGGCAGAAAAATTAAAATTCTTAATTTCTATTGCTGGGTATTTCTAGCTAAATTAATTAATCTGGTATGTAATGCATCAACTTAGCTCGCTAAGCGATTACTTTGTCATTAGAAGCCGGCCGGCTCTTTATCCTGTTGATTGTTATCCGGCTCTGAGATTCGATAGGTTTCCTTAGCCCATTGTGCAAGATCATGAGCTTTACAGCGCTCGGAGCAAAATGGTTTGAATTGGCTTGAAACTTCCCATACTACTTTTTTCCCGCATTGTGGACAACTAACAAGATGTTTATGCATAAAAGTTTGTCATCGTTAGGTTAATTTTGGTGATTTCAGTATATGATTGCGTGTTATAGAAAGATCATGTGAGTTCGCGCATTTAGTTATCTGTATGATTAAAATTGTAAATATTAATAATTTCTAACATTATGCATATATCGTTTAATCTTGCGAGCTGGTAATGAAATATCGTTTTGTATTTTACAAAAATTTTACACATATTAACCTAAACTTTAGTAAATCATGTTTAATTATTGATAGAAAGGTTGGCAATTCTGGCAACACGAGAAGAACTTTCAGATTTTCTAATTGAAATCGAGCGGCGGGCGTACAAACAAGCTTTGTTTGCGGTGCAAGATGAGCAAGCAGCATTGGATATCATTCAAGATTCCATGATGAAACTTACGGCGAAGTACACTTCAAAACCGGTAGAGGAGTTACCTCTACTGTTTCAACGAATTTTACAAAATACCATTCGTGACTATTATCGCCGGCAGAAGACCCGGACATTATGGACTACGTTGTTTTCGGCATTTATTCCCAGTGATCAAGATAAGGAGCGGGAGGATGCTGATTTTCTTGAAACTTTTCCGGTTAAGCAAGAATCCAACGAGCCTGACGCTCAACTTGAGAAAGCGCAATTAGTTGATTTAATTGAGGAAGCAATAAAAATTCTACCTGTGCGTCAACGGGAAGCATTTATATTGCGTTATTGGGAGGAAATGAGTTTGGCGGAAACGGCAGCAATAATGAATTGTTCAGAAGGAAGCGTAAAAACGCACTGTTCAAGAGCAGTTCACACGCTGGCTTCGGTACTCGGTGAAAAAGGGGTTAAATTATGAACGAGCAAGAGTTAGGTAAAAAAATTGCAGAGCTATTGGATGTTGGTGCAAGTGAGAATATTAAGCAAAGTACGCTCTATCGGTTGCAGTCTGCTCGTCGCTTGGCTCTGGAGAATTGCCAATCCAGCTATGAAATCATTAATTCAGGTAACGGTACTTCCGCCTTCAGTGAACATGATCAGCATCATTTTCATACGGGAAAATTGATATTGCTATTAATTATGTTGTTTGCTTTCGCTCTGGTTTCTGCGACTTATTGGCAATTTCTTGAAAAGGGTAAATCCGCTGTGGAAGCTACGGTATTAATTGATGATAAATCATCAAGTGCTGTTTTGGATAATGAACATGAAGCAAGCGGTGAATCATCAATAGAGACTTACATTGATAATGTGCTTCAGTTGGTTGATGATTTATCAACAGACGATCAAATTGACAACGGATCAGAACAAGATGATGACGTTCCGACTGATGCTTATGTCACTGATGAAGCAATATCGGAAGATGATGGTTCATTAGACACACGAAGTAATGATGAATTTGATCTGAATATTGATTCGCAGTCGAAAGAACATATCGACAATGAACTTGAAGAAAGTTTAGTTATTCAATAAATTGCTTATTATGAAGCTTGAGTTACCGAATCCGTTTCAAGTATATCTACGTATGTGAATGCGCCGTTAATTGAATTTATATCTTCTGTTCACAAATCAACAGTAATTGAATAACGATGTGGTCCGATCTGTAGAGTTAATCTAATCATCGTTATAAAAAAATAAAGTCTTTTGTTCATCTAAACTTCTTCAAAACAATTTTTTACATTCCATGGCAGCCTAGCTCATGCAGCAGTTTCATCATTCTTCAATCAATCATTTATCTCAAACTTGGAGAGAGGCTATCGCATCACAATTGACCGATGGAGAAAATGTGATGGCTTGGATTGAAACTGATCTTGATTTGCAATTGCATTTTGCGAAAGGGATTGTAGTTGTTACCAATCAACGCTTGTTGGCTAAAATGTATGTCAGCGATATATGGCAAACGTGGTCTTATCGGCAGGGCCTACTGCTGACTCAGCGCGATTATGCAGGGATAGGGTGTTTGGAGTTATTCGATACGCATTCACGGCTCGCTCATTGGCGCTATCGCTTAGGTAGCGATAGTGCAGTTAATAGGTTGATTGAATCCTTTACTCAACAACGTGACAGCTATTGTACAGCTAGCGAGCTTCCTCGAATTGCAGATGCATTTATTCAATGTCCAGCTTGTGGCGCTGTGTTGGGCATGGGTCAGATTGATTGCCCGGTTTGTGAAAAACAAAATAACGTTCAGCCATCTACATGGACGTTACTGAGGTTGTGGCGTTTTGCAAAGCCTTATCAAGGGCGTTTACTGATTGGATTTTTATTAACTTTATGCAGCACTGCGGCGACATTGGTACCGCCTTATTTAACTATGCCGTTAATGGATAATGTGTTAATACCTTATCAGAACGGCCACCCGATCAATAACGAATTAGTCGCATTTTATCTATCCGGATTGCTGGGCGCTTCAGTTCTGGCTTGGATGCTGGGATGGGCAAGAACTTATATGCTGGCGCTCGTATCTGAGCGCATCGGTGCCGATCTTCGCACAACTACTTATGAACACTTACTTAATCTTTCTCAGGAATATTTCGGTGGTAAGCGAACTGGAGATTTGATGGCACGCATCGGCGCTGAGACCGATCGAATTAATCTGTTTCTTTCTCTGCATTTGCTTGATTTTGCAACAGATGTAATCATGATTGCAATGACCGCAGTAATTCTGATCTCAATCAATCCTTGGTTGGCATTAGTGACGCTCGTGCCACTTCCTATTATTGCCTGGCTAATTCATCTGGTTCGTGACCGTTTAAGAATTGGTTTTGAGAAAGTCGATCGTATTTGGGCTGAAGTAAACAATGTACTTGCAGATACTATCCCAGGTATTCGAGTCATTAAGGCGTTTGCGCAAGAAAAAAGAGAAGCGGCACGTTTTCGCGCGGCAAATCAGAGAAATTTGCAGATCAATGACCGTGTAAATCGAATTTGGTCATTATTTACACCGACAGTGACTTTATTAACTGAGGTGGGTTTATTGGTGGTATGGATATTTGGCATTTGGCAAATATCCAATGATGAAATTACAGTCGGTGTGCTGACAGCTTTTCTTGCCTATATCGGCCGGTTTTATATCAGACTGGATTCGATGAGTCGCATTGTATCGATCACACAGAAAGCTGCTGCTGGAACTAAGCGCATTTTCGATATTCTGGACCATGTCTCCAGTGTTCCGGAATCTCCTAATCCTGTTCATTTGAATACAGTGCAAGGTCAGATCGAGTTGCGCAACGTTAGTTTTCGCTACGGAACGCGAAGTATTGCACAGGATATTAATCTTGTGATCACACCAGGTGAAATGATCGGCCTGGTTGGGCATAGCGGTTCGGGGAAAAGCACATTGGTGAATTTAATTTGCCGTTTTTATGATGTAACTGAAGGAAAAATTTTAATCGATGGGCATGATATCCGCTCATTGCCTGTTACTGAATATCGCAAACATATTGGTTTGGTGCTCCAAGAACCTTTTCTATTCTATGGCACTATTGCGGAAAATATTGCTTACGGCAAACCCGATGCAACGCACGATGAAATTGTGTCGGCTGCGCGTGCTGCGCACGCACATGAATTTATTCTGCGCTTACCGCATGGATATGATTCGCTTGTTGGCGAGCGGGGGCAAGCGCTTTCTGGCGGAGAGCGCCAGCGCATCTCAATAGCCCGTGCGCTATTAATTAATCCACGTATCTTAATACTAGATGAGGCGACATCTTCAGTGGATACAACTACTGAGAAGGATATTCAGAAAGCCTTGGATAACCTTGTGCGTGGTCGAACGACGATTGCGATCGCACATCGCCTATCAACCTTGCAAGAAGCCAATAGGCTGGTTGTTCTTGATCGTGGCAAAGTTGTTGAGATCGGCAATCATTCGGAACTAATGTCGCGAGAGGGTTATTATTACCGCTTGTATCAAGCCCAAGCACGTAATGTAGATGTCGAAGACAGCGGATATGCTCCGTTTATCGAACATAGTGCAGCAGGGGAAATTAAGTGAGTCATGCGCCAAATTTCCAGTTAACGCGCAATGCCTTTGGCCGGCTAGTCTTTAGAGATCAATGGGGAGCAATGCAAGAAGGAGTTGTTCCGATCAGAGGCTTCCCCATTACTAATCCCAATCGAGGTATTGCGTTGGTAGATTGTCACGGCCATGAATTGATATGGATAGACTGTTTGGCTGATTTACCGAGCGATTATCGAATGCTCATTGAAGATGAGTTATTGAGTCGGGAATTTATGCCGGAAATAAAACGCTTGTATAACGTTTCGAGTTTTACTACACCAAGTACGTGGAAAGTTGTAACAGATCGCGGGGAAGTGTCATTTATCCTAAAAGGTGAGGAAGACGTTCGCCGGCTGACGTCCTCGTCATTCATGATTACGGATAGTCATGGTATTCATTTTTTGATTCGCGATCATTTGTCACTTGATCGTAACAGCCGTAAGTTATTAGATCATTTTTTATAATTAATGTGTCTGAGAATTATTTTTCTTTTCTTGTAAACCAATTTGGTTGCGCTGCGTTAATAATCTCAATGTCTTAACTACCTGATCCGGATTTATGCCTAATTTAAATAGTAATAGTGAGAGAGATATCAAATTTATTGAAATCAAGCACTTAAATGGCCCTAATCTTTGGACTTATTACCCGGCTTTAGAAGCAACTGTCGATATTGGCGATTTGGAAGACTTTCCTTCCGATAAAATTCCAGGCTTTTATGAACGTTTGTCAGAATGGTTGCCATCCCTCATTGAGCACCGCTGCAGTTACGAAGAACGTGGAGGATTTCTACGGCGATTAAAAGAAGGTACGTGGCCTTGCCATATTCTTGAACATGTAACATTGGAGCTGCAAAATTTAGCGGGCATGCGAGGTGGTTTTGGTAGGGCTCGTGAAACCTCTGTGAGAGGTGTATATAAAGTTGCATTAAGCGCATGGCACGAAGAAATTACACGTACTGCTCTGCATTTAGCACGTGACCTGGTACTGACAGCTATGAACTTTAAGCAAATACCGGATCCTTCATATGATGTCGATGCCGCAATTCAGCATTTGCGGGATATGGTTGATTCCCTATGGCTTGGACCCTCGACAGCGTGCATTGTTGATGCCGCAACAGCGCGTAATATTCCGGCTATACGGCTTATTGCAAAAGGAAATCTTGTTCAACTTGGATATGGCTCCCGTTGCCGGCATATCTGGACCGCGGAAACGGACAGGACGCCAGCTATTGCTGAGAGTATTTCACGTGATAAGGATTTGACAAAAGCGTTACTGCAATCGTGCGGAGTTCCGGTTCCTGAAGGATGTGTTGTTGAAAGTGCAGAGCATGCTTGGAAAGCGGCGAATGAAATTGGCTTGCCGGTTGTCATTAAACCTTGTGACGGTAATCATGGTCGTGGTGTTTTTATCGAGTTAAGCGAACGGGAAGAAATTGAGTCAGCTTATCATGTAGCACTCAAAGAAGGTACCGGTGTGCTGGTTGAGCAGTATATTGCAGGCACCGAGCATCGCTTATTAATTGTCGGCGAACAGCTTGTGGCCGCAACAAGGGGTGATTCAGTTTCAGTTATTGGAGATGGTATCTCGACGATCAGCGAATTAATTGAGTTACAAATCAATTCTGATCCTCGCCGAGGAACTACGGAAGATCATCCGTTGAACTTGATTCGCATTGATAGTGCAGCGCGAATTGAAATTGCGCGTCAGGGCTATCATAGCCATTCGGTTGTTCCTGTTGGTATCAAGGTTGTGATTCAACGTAATGGTAATCATGCGTTCGATGTGACAGATCAAGTGCATCCCAATACTGCCGCTATCGCATCACTCGCGGCGCGCATTGTTGGGTTGGATATTGCGGGTATTGATTTAGTGGCGAACGATATTTCTCATCCATTAAGCGAGCAAGGCGGCGCGATTGTCGAGGTGAACGCTGGACCTAGTTTATTGATGCATATTAAACCTGCGGTGGGCACACCCCGGCCCGTAGGTAAAGCTATAGTTACCCATCTTTTTCCAAATCAACAAGACAATGGCCGCATTCCTATTGTCGGAATTAGCGG
This sequence comes from Nitrosomonas sp., assembly GCA_008015565.1. Taxonomy (GTDB): domain Bacteria; phylum Pseudomonadota; class Gammaproteobacteria; order Burkholderiales; family Nitrosomonadaceae; genus Nitrosomonas. The sequence goes on from SSFV01000119.1 coordinate 19,471, forward strand.
TAGTTATGGCAAAACAGCTGTTTCATATCTGGTTGCGAGGCTGCTGATTCTTTCCGGCAAAAAAACTGGCTTAGCATGTAGTGATGGACTTTATCTGGACTATAGAAAAATAGATAAAAAAAACAGCGCTAACTGGGCAGCTGCAAATCGTACCTTAATGAATCCAACTGTTGAGGCCGCTGTGTTCGAGAACGGTTTTGACGTGCTTATGAATGAAGGGTTAGCTTACGATAGCTGCGATGTGGGAGTAATCACTAATGTTGATTTGTCTCATCATTTTGAGCGGCATGGTATGGAGACACGTAAGCAAGTTTTCAATGTACTGCGCACACAAGTCGATGTGGTGACGCCTACAGCTGCAGCGGTTGATGATGTGGAGAAAGATGTCCGGTTACCTATTGGTGCTGCGATTCTCAATGCTAAAGATGAAATATTGGTTGAAATGTCTGAGCTGTGCCACGGAGAAGTTATTTTTTTCAGTACCGAGCCAGAATTACCTGTGATCACTCAACATCGTGTCAACGGGACAGGCTCTGCACAAGGAAAAAGAGCGGTGATTCTTCGAAATAACAGCTCTATTGTGCTGGTTACCGGTGCTTATGAATTACCGTTGATTAAATTGACAGACATTTTTTCAGATATCACTGATCACAGTTTGCAAGAGATAGAGAACATCTTGGCCGCTATTGGTGCTGCCTGGGCGTTGGGTATTGGGTCTGATCTTATACGGATTGGCATTGCATCTTTTGGATTTACTCAGAATGAGTATAAACCGGAGAATCAGGATTTTTTAGCTAGCCTACAAACTCAAGGAATCAAATTATGAAAGTATTACGTATTCGAACATTGCGTGGACCGAACTTATGGAGTCAGTATAATTCCATTGAAGCTACTATCCTTTGTAGTGAATTGGAGGCTAGTATCAATAAAATACCTGATTTTGAATTACGCTTACGTGAACGTTTTCCAGAGATACCCCTCCATCAATTAGCCGGTTACAGTCAGGCTATACCGATTGCTCGCGTGCTTGAGTCCGTTACGCTAGGTTTGCAAGTCCAGGCCGGTTGTCCGGTAACTTTTAGTGATACGGTCAGAACTCCGGAAGCAAATACATATCAAGTGATTGTAGAATACAGTGAAGAAAGAGTTGGTAGGTTTGCATTTGAAATGGCGCAATCTTTTTGCAAAGCAGTTATTGAAGATACTGGATTTGATATTGATGATGCTTTGTCACAACTGCGCGAGCTTAATGAAGATATACGTTTGGGACCTAGTACGAATGCTATCGTGCAAGCCGCAGTTGCGCGGGGTATTCCATTTCGACGGCTGACCGAAGGCAGCCTAGTACAATTTGGCTGGGGAAGTAAGCAGCGACGTATTCAAGCTTCCGAAAGTGATATCACAAGCGCTGTTGCTGAATCAATCGTGCAAGATAAGGAGTTGACTAAAACATTGCTTCATGTAGCAGGTATTCCTGTTCCACAAGGTCGAAATGTAAAGAATGCGGAAGATGCATGGGCAGCGGCATCTGAGATTGGTGCACCAGTAGTCGTGAAACCACTTGACAGTAATCAAGGTAAAGGTGTTACGGTCAATCTTATTGATGCTGAGCAAGTAAAAGCAGCTTATCTGATAGCTGCCGAGTTTAGTAATAATGTCTTGGTCGAACGTTATGTTTCTGGATATGATTTTCGCATGCTGGTTGTTGGTAATAAACTGGTTGCGGCTGCCCGGCGGGATCCACCACATGTTATTGGTGATGGAGTTCATAATATTCGTCAATTGGTCGAGCAAATTAATCGTGATCCAATGCGTGGAGAAGGCCATGTTACTTCATTAACTAAAATTTCCCTGGATGAGATTTCTTGCGCTCATTTAGCATTGCAGGGATTAACTGTTGAATCAATTCCGGAGAATAATGCGCGCATTGTGTTGCGCAGTAATGCTAATTTGTCAACTGGCGGTACGGCAACCGATGTTACCGATGATGTTCATCCCGAACTAGCGGCACGTGTAATTGAAGCCGCCAAAGTTGTGGGGCTGGATATTTGCGGCGTGGATGTTGTTTGTAATGATGTGAGACTTCCATTAGAAGAACAGAGTGGAGGCATAATTGAAGTTAATGCCGCTCCAGGTTTACGTATGCATTTGCAACCGTCATTTGGCAAAGGACGGGCTGTAGGTGATGCCATTATTGATAATATATTTTGCAAAGGAGATGATGCACGTATTCCGGTTATTGCGATAACAGGCACAAACGGCAAAACTACATCTGCTCGTTTGATTGCTAATGTTCTCGAGAAAGATAGTAAGCGTGTAGGTATTGCCTGCACTGATGGAGTGTATATTAACGGGCAATGCATCGAAGCTGGCGATTGTAGCGGTCCAAAAAGTGCAAGAAATATTTTGTTTCACCCGCATGTAGATGCAGCGGTACTAGAAACAGCGCGCGGTGGCTTGCTTCGCGAGGGGTTGGGTTTTGATCGCTGTGATGTCGCTGTCGTAACAAATATCGGTATGGGTGATCATTTGGGCATTGCTTATGTGAATACTCCTGAGGAATTGTCTAATGTTAAACGCATTGTTGTACAAAACGTGGCTTCAACTGGCTATGCTGTGTTGAATGCAGCCGATCCGTTAGTGGTCAGTATGGCGGAACATTGCCCCGGTTCAGTTATCTTTTTTGCTCAAGACGCTCATAATTCAGTACTGGCTATGCATCGCGCCCAGCATAAACGTGTTATTTTTGTTGAAAATCGCAATATCGTTGCTTTGGATGAAAAAGGCGAATATCGAATTCCGTTGAGTGAAATTCCGCTAACAAAGAATGGCAGTATTTACTTTCAAATTGAGAATGCAATGGCGGCTATCGGGGCTGGTTGGGCGTTAGGGTTGGAGTGGGCTGTTATTCGTAAGGGATTGGCTAGTTTTGTAAACGATGCGCAGACAGCGCCAGGCCGTTTCAATTTATTTAGTTACCGAAATGCTACCTTGATTGCTGATTATGGACATAATCCAGATGCAATAAAAGCGCTCGTATGTGCTATTGATAATATTCCTTCTAAAAAACGTTCTGTAGTTATTAGTGCTGCTGGTGACCGGCGTGATGAAGATATTCGCCAACAGACTCGAATACTTGGTGATGCATTTGATGAAGTTGTACTGTATCAAGATCAATGTCAGCGCGGCCGCGCTGATGGCGAGGTGTTGTCTTTGTTGCGAGAAGGTTTGGGTAATGCCAAACGTACGCAGAAGGTTAGTGAGATCGTAGGTGAGGCTATTGCAATAGATAAAGCACTATCAAACCTTGAAGATGGCGAGTTGTGTCTTATTTTGGTTGATCAGGTAGAACAATCTCTTGGGCAAATCAATAGTCGTATTGCTTTGGGTTAGAATGTCATGAGAATCGCCGCTTTATGCAATTAACTTGGTTATCATAAATTACAGAAGGTGATTTCAAAGTCAACGTCGCCTTCGTACGTTTTGTTCCTCTGCTCGTATTGGAAAGGAACGAAACGAATGTTTAGTGCGTATTTATTTGCGCTGATCTCGGGTATGCAGGGTAAATCGCTATTTACAGTCAGCCTTAGCATGTGCGCTGAAAATGCTGCGCCAGTTTGCTGAAATACTCCCTGATTTGCCACAAACTTACCCGTCCGGCCACTTTTTCTCAATAAAAATAGAACGATTCCAAAGGCATTACGTATGGGTAGAAATGGTGTTAGCCATGTTTGAATGTCTTTGTGGCGCTGACTAGAATCTAAATTTAGCCAATAATGATAAGAAGGCAGGTCAAATACACAACCCCCTCCAGGAATACTAGTACGTTGCTTGATGGACATTAACCATTCATTCTCACGTAAATGTTCGCCGACTTTCCCTGGAAAGTCCAACATTTCTCTAAAAGTAATTTTTATACTTGTGAGTACTTCATCGAGCACTGTTTCAGAGACATTCGGATTTTTTCTTAACATCTCAAGTGCTTGCTTTTGTCTCTCAAGTTCTTGCAATAAATCTGATTTAATGTCTGCTCGACTTGTAATTTCTAGGATCTCAAATAATGCAATAAGTGATATGTGATGCTCAATAGCACTATCCTTGTTTGAGAAAAAATCTATTCTGCTAAATAAATTTTCTAGTCGTAACAGAGTACGGATACGTTCATTTAATGGATGCTCGTAACTAATCACAATAGAATTGAATCGATAGCGAAGTGTGGAATTTATAATCTTGCCTTAAGCACAAGCATTTCACAAATGAAAATTAATTTCTCAAATAATTATAGACAACAGTTTTTTGTCAACTAAATCTTGGATTACATGTTTGAAAGAAGCAAATATTGGTTATGCCTATCAAGTACCTGTTGTTTTAGATGGTTAATGTCATAATTATTTATAATAATATCATCTGCTTTTTGTAGTCGTACCTCTCTGGATATTTGTGTGGCGATAATGGCTTTTACTTTTTCTGCTGATAGATTGGTGCGCGCTATAGTTCTTGAGAGTTGCAATTGTTCATCGCAATCGACTACCAGAACTCGTTGGATAATATTTTCGTAATCGCATGTCTCAAATAGCAGTGGTATCACGACAATAGCATAGGGCGAACTGATTTTTTTAATGCGTGATATTGTTTCTTTCAGAATAAGAGGATGAAGAATTTTCTCAAGTTTGAGCCGTGCCGCATAATCGGAGAATATTAGGTTACGCATTTTGTTTCTGTCTAGAGCGCCATCCGAGGTGACAAAACGATTTCCGAAACTATTCTGTATCGTGCTAATTGCCAGTCCGCCGGATTGAGTCAATTCTCTGGCAATTACATCAGTATCAATGACAGTTATCCCTAGATTAGAGAAAAGTTCACTGGTACTTGTCTTTCCGCAACCTATTCCTCCAGTGAGCCCAACTATAAAAACCATTGATTAAAATAATTTTAGATAAGTATGATTTAGATTTTCGCCCCAAAATAAGGCGATCAGCCCTCCTGCAACTAAATAAGGACCAAATGGCATAGGAATGTTTTTTTTGAGCTTACAGGCAATAATTAAACCAATTCCAACAATAGCTCCCACGAATGATGAAAATAATATGACCAGTGGGAGCATACTCCAGCCAAGCCACGCGCCGATAGCAGATAGCAATTTAAAGTCGCCATAACCCATACCTTCTTTTCCTGTCATCAGTTTAAAGCTCCAATATATAAACCACAAGGATAGATAACCCAGCACGGCGCCAATAACTGCTGAATCAATGGTAGTAAAGACGTTGTTCATATTGACAATTAGGCCAATCCATAGCAAAGGTAATGTTATATCATCAGGTAATAATTGTGTATTAAGATCAATAACGGCTAATGCGATGAGTGCCCATACAAAGATTAATGCTGCCAATGCAATAATACTAAAACCATAAAACCAAGCGACAAATCCGCTCAAAAGCGCTGTTATAGCTTCTACGGCTGGATATTGAAGAGAAATATGAGCATGGCATTGAGAGCAGCGTCCTCGCAGAACAATATAACTAATGATTGGAATATTTTCCAACGCATTTACTGTATGTCCGCAATGAATACATGCAGAACGTGGACTGATCAGATTGAAAATTGGCTGTAATTCAAAAGATTCACCACGTAATTCGGCGCACTGGTGTAACCAACTTTTTTTAATCATCAAAGGTAGGCGATATATCACTACGTTGAGAAAGCTGCCTACCATCAAACCGATAATTATGATGAATGCAATAAATAAAGACGGGGAGTCTTGCAAGATGGATATGATTGACATGGTTAATTATGTTACAAAACAGATGATCTCGAGAGATTGGGCTTAATTGACAACCATTCCCATTTTAAAGATGGGTAAGTACATTGCGACCACCATTCCACCAATGAGGGTACCCAGTACAACCATTATTATCGGTTCCATCAGGCTCGACAGTGCAGCGACAGCATCGTCTACTTCTGCTTCATAAAAATCAGCTACTTTTCCTAACATCGAATCAAGAGAACCTGATTCTTCGCCAATAGCAACCATCTGCACGACCATGCTGGGGAACAAATTGGTATTAGCCATTGAAGAAGTTAAACTATTACCCGTACTGACTTCTATTTGAATATTTTTTGTGGCTTCGTAATAAATATAGTTTCCGGCTGCACCAGCAACTGAATCGAGCGATTCTACTAGAGGAACACCAGCAGCAAACATGGTTGAAAGTGTCCGTGACCAGCGTGCAATAGTGGCTTTGCGAATGACTTCTCCAAAAATGGGTAATTTGAGTATTAGCTTATCCATAACGCGTTGCATCGGAATCGAGCGCTTCCAAGCGTAAAGAAAAGCGTAAATTCCGCCACCGAGTATGCCAATAATAGCCCACCAATAATCTACAAAAAAATCTGAGATCGACATAACTATCAATGTAGGTGCAGGCAGCTCTGCGCCAAATCCCTCAAAAAGACTTTTAAATGAGGGGATTACAAATATCATAATCACTGCGGTAATGATAAAAGCAACGACGATAATCGAAATAGGGTAAAAAAGTGCAGATTTAATCTTTCCTTTGATTGCTTGAATTTTTTCCTTATACGTTGCTAAACGGTCAAGTAAACTATCCAATATGCCTGCAGCCTCTCCAGCCCCGACTAGATTGCAAAATAATGTGTCAAAGTAAAGCGGATATTTGCGAAAAGCATCAGCCAGATTGCTGCCTGTTTCTACATCCGTTTTAATGTCAAGTAACAATTTGCCTACGGCGCGATTATTGTGTCCTTTTCCAACTATATCAAAGGCTTGCAGTAATGGTACACCTGATTTCATCATGGTGGCTAATTGGCGTGTAAAGAGTGTTATATCTTTTTCAGTTATTTTCCCGCTAGATTGGATTTTTTTAACTTTAGTTACTTTGATTCCTTGGCGGCGAAGCGTCGAGATAATGACCACTGTTCCGGCTGCACGCATTTCACCTTTTACTTCTTTGCCAGATTTATCTTTTCCTTCCCACGAGTAATTGGTTTGTTTTAACTTCTTTCCCTTATGCGTAGCTAAAGTCGCCATAATTTATCAGCTCCCACGGTGAATCTTGATTCAAGTTAATTAAATACTAAGAAAGTTTTGAAATTGCTTAGAGTGTTACGGCAAAGTTTTATAAATTCTTAGTGAGGTACTTCATAGCCGCGACTGATGGGTGAAAAAGTTTCAAGTTTTATTAATTTGAAATTTTGCTGCTTGAATACCATCTGTGACTGTTGGATACAATAGTCGGATGTGCAATTCTTTTTTTATACGTGCGTTATTAAGTCTTCTGGATTCTCTCATAAAAGAAAACATGTTAGGTGGTATGCGTTCTTGAGCTTCCTGGAAAGATATGCGGGGAGGAAGTGGTAAATCAAAATGAGTTGCTACGAGATCAAAATAGTCTCCCATCTTTAAATGAGAGTCATCATTGGAATGGTAAATTCTACATGTTCGTCCATGTAGTAAAGCTGCACGAATTATCTGTGCGAGATCATCAGAATGGATATGATTGGTATAGCCATCTTCACTTGCTAATAACACCGGACGTCTCTCTTGAAGACGTACTAACGGTAATCTGTTTTCTGCATAAATGCCGGGCACCCTTAAGATCGAAACAGAGACATTATTCCGTTTTCCCCAATTTCGTATCTGCTTTTCGGCGTCGATGCGCCTTATAGCTCGATCAGTTTGTGGGTGCACAGGGTATGTTTCATCAATATATGCTCCGTTACAGTTGCCATAAACTCCGCTGGTGCTGATATAGATAAGGCGTTGTGGTAGAATCGCCCGATAATTTTTTGCTGGTCTGGAAAGTGCGGATAACAGGTGTTTGGTTCTGTCGTCTTGTAAGTCTAGATTGGGAGGAGGAGCCAAATGTACTACAAATTGTGCAATACCAGCGAGTCTTTGAAGGCTTTCAGGATAGTCTAAATCTCCGTAAATTGGGATAATGCCGAGTGACCGTAAGTGATCAAGGCTGTTTAAATTGCGATACAGTCCAAGAACGCGATAGCGCTTTAATAATAGCGGTGCTGTGCGAACAGCAACATCACCACACCCAACAATTAATAGTGTCTTTTTCATATAGCTTTATATTTTAACCATTATATTTTTTATTGGTTTGTTATTCAATGTCGCATGAAATTATTATCCAGCCGAGTGGCCATGTCATTAAAGCGGAATCTGATGAAACTATTCTCGAAGCTGCTTTGCGGGAAGGCTTCTCGTTGCCTTATGGTTGTCGCAATGGTTCTTGTGGGATTTGCAAAGGAAAAATCTTACAAGGTAGGGTCGATTATGGCAGTTACAATGAAGAGACTCTAAGTGCGGAGGAAAAACAAGCAGGCATGGCATTATTTTGTTGTGCTTTACCTTTATCAGATCTGGTTATCGAATGCCATGAAATAAGTGCTACTAAAGATATCGAAATAAAAACTTTGCCGTGTAAAGTGCATAAACTTGAGTTAGTTGCCCCCGATGTAATGATTATTTCCTTGAAGCTGCCAGTTAATCAACGATTACAGTTTCTTGCTGGGCAATATATCGATATTTTGCTCAGTGATGGCAAACGCCGGAGTTTTTCCCTGGCAAATGCTCCCCATGACGATGAATTCTTACAGTTGCATGCCCGCAATTATCCAGGCGGCGCATTTGCCGAGTATGTTTTTACAAAAATGAAAGTTAAGGATATGCTCCGTTTCACAGGGCCTTTGGGCTCATTTTTCTTGCGAGAAACGCCAAAAGGAAATTCAATTATTTTTCTAGCAAGTGGTACAGGGTTTGCACCCATCAAAAGTATTCTTGAGCATGTTTTTTTTCAGGAAAGCAATAGAAGCACTCCAAGAAAAATGATCCTTTATTGGGGGGCACGAGTAAGAGCTGATTTATATTTATTTGATTTGGCGGAGAAGTGGCAAAAGGAGCATGATAATTTCACTTTTATTCCGGTTTTGTCGGAATCGTTGTTATCTGACAACTGGCGAGGAAGAACAGGTTTGGTGCATGAGGCGGTTATGCAGGATTTTCAAAATATGACTGCACATGAAGTGTATGCTTGCGGCGCACCAGCAATGGTAAAGGCTGCCTATCATGACTTTACCACCCAGTGCAATTTACCAAAAAATGCTTTTTTCTCTGATGTGTTTACACCCTCAACCAGCAACCCGTAAGTCAAGCTAGTGAGTTATTGATCATTCTAGTTTAGTTGCTTAAGTGTTAGTTCCAGCCCTTTGTTGTAATGATCCATAGCAATTTCATGCTTTCCTAATTTTTCATTTAACTGCGCTAATGCAAAATGAGCTTTATGCCCAGGTTCTACCGATAAGCTTGCTTCTAGGTAGTTTTGGGCCTTGCCCCAGAGTTCGCAGTGTGTGCATAATTTACCGAGTGTGAGTAATAATTGCGCATTATTCGGGTGAGTTTTAAGCCACATCTCTGCGCACTCTATTTGTCTGCTGACATGGTAATCCAAACACTCTGCATAGAGTTCGATTAATTCGCTGTCACCGGTAATAGGAACATTTTGTTCGATGATTTGATTCGCCGTGTTACAGTTTCCGAGAGCGATATATGCGCGAGCTGCCGCAACGGCAAGTTTGCTATCCATTTTTTCCAAAGGTGATAGATGTTGCCAATATTGATTAAGAGTTTGCAGGTCAGAGGATTTGTTCTTGATGTTTTCCATTTGAGCATCGTGCTTTAATTTTTTTACCAGCGACTTATTTGTAGAATGACGAGTTGCGAGTATGTCAGCAAGCTCTATGACTGCATCCCAATTTTTTTCTTGCTGGTGCGCTTTTAATTCTAACTGAAGCGCGGAAGAAGGTTGCAATCCGCCATTGGAATACAGTGATTGTAAGGTTTTAAGCGCTTCTTTATGATGGCCGCCGCTTAATTGAAAATCAGCCTTGGCGATAAGCCTTAACGATTTTTCTCTTGGCGCTTTTTTAGCAGCGATTGCGAGATATTCATCCCGGGCATTATTATCATCAAGTTCATGAGCTGATCGGGCGGCTATTACAGAACTAATTGCTGCGATCATGGACGAATTAGTAAGTTTCAATGCGATGGCAGCGTTCTTTTGAGCCTTAGTATAATTACCTTCAAAATAAGCTTTTAGTCCTGAAAGCAGCATGATGTTCGATTTTTTGTACCGGCGCCGTTGATTGAATCCAAAAATTCCTAAAATAAACCGGACAACAATATAAAATAAAAAAAATAACGCGATTAGTCCGATAATAAAATGATCCAGAGACAGTTCCAGTTGGTAAGGAGGCATTACTATTAATGCATGCCCAGTAGTATATTTAGCGGCGAGCGTTACCGCTACAGCAGCAGCAAAAAGTGCCAATAGCCAGAGTATCAGTTTCATATGTTCTCCTCGTTACGGTAGAATCGACAGTTGTAAATAATGAATCGAAAATGACAAATTAGATTGAAGTCAGTTATGGTAGATACTAAAGATGTGATGATGCGTTTTACTGATTTGATTTTATTTTGAATATTTTTTTTCATATTCGTTTTCTTTATGCATCAATGTTTCTGGTGACGAAACAAAGTATTCCTGTAAGCTTTCAAGTAAACCTTTATCCCCGCTCGCTGATGTCGTTACAATTTTTTCCAACCCGAGATTCTTTGCTGTCTGAGCAATACGTTCATGAACTGTAAAAATCGGAGTCAATTTCAGTAATTGTTGGCCAAGCTTGCCTATTATGTCAAATAAATTATGTAATCCTTCGCTGCTGGTGATAATAACGGCATGGATTTCACCTTTTGACCAAGCTGCTACTACGGGTGAAGCATCAATATCCGGTTTCTTGCGTTGATAGCATTCAGCATATTCGAGTACCGCGCCGCGCCGTACAAGCGTTTCACCCAATAATTGCCTGCCATCGTTGCCTCGAAAAATAACCACACGTTTGCCTTGCATATTCTGTAATTCATTCCGGCGAAGTAGCGCTTCGCTATCGGAATGCTCGTCCGGGATTAGTACTTCGTTGACGCCATAATTACTTAATGTATCTGCGCTTCCTTTTCCAACAGCGGCGATTCTTAAGTGTTTGGGTAATCTGCGTTGTTGGATTATCACGCTCATGGCTTTGTTGACTGCATTGGGACTGACAAATATTGCCCAATCAAATTCATCGAGACGGCTAATTAAATTCTTCAATGGATTTAGATCCGTAATATCAGCTATTTCCAGCACCGGAAATAAAATCGGATTACCGCCCAAAGCACGAATGCCTTCCGCTAAGAAAGCAGATTGGTGGAGTGGACGGGTAATGAGTATATTAAGGCCAATTAATGGTTTGTGGACTAACAACTTTATGTCCAGCCTTCAGTGACTACCAGAGCAGCCAGAATTTGATCAGCACCTTCTTGCTTGAGCTTCTGAGCTAATTGCTGTCCCATTGCAACGCCGCTTTCAGGTGAGCCCGCTAATTCGCCGCTGACGACATGCTTGCCGTCAGGTTGTGCTACAAAACCTCGTAAATGAAGAGTGCCGTTGCTGATTTCTGCATAAGCACCAAGCGGTACTTGACAGCTTCCTCCCAGTACTTGACTCATTGCGCGCTCCGCTTCGACGCAATAAGCAGTTTCCTGGTGATGCAATGGTTGCATAAGTTCGACCAAGTCTGTACGATCAGCCCGGCACTCGATTCCAAGAGCACCTTGTCCAACCGCTGGCAAGCTTTGTTCCGGATTCAGAAGTGTGGTGATACGATCAGATAGTCCAAGCCGTTTTAAACCTGCTGCAGCTAAAATAATTGCTGCATATTGACCTTCATCGAGTTTGCGTAACCGGGTTTGCACATTGCCACGCAAAGGTTGTACTTGAAGATGCGGAAAATGTGCGCGTAATTGACTTTCGCGTCGCAAACTTGATGTGCCGACGATACTGCCTTCCGGTAATGCATTCAAGCTTGCAAATTGGTTGGAAACAAAGGCATCGCGCGGATCTTCTCGCTCAGTAATGGCGGCAAGTTTGAATCCCTCAGGTACATTCATGGGCATATCTTTCATGGAATGCACGGCAATATCAGCGCGGCCATCCTCTAATGCTTGCTCTAATTCTTTAATAAATAATCCTTTTCCACCAATTTTAGATAAGGATTGATCAAGTATTTGATCACCGCGAGTTGTCATACCGAGTATGCTGATTTCAGTTTGTGGGTATAATTCGCCTAATAATTTCTGAATGAATTTCGCTTGCCACATTGCGAGCAAGCTTTCTCGTGATGCAATCACGATTTTTTTAGTAGATAAAAGTGAACTAGGCATTGATAAAAAATGAAAAAAATACAGAAAATTCCTAATAACGATCATTTTAGCATGACCGATACGGACTTGGCTTGCCGTACTGATGTGGGAGGCTCATTTTTAAATGAGAGTATGTAAAACGATGAGCGCCACAGAATCACAAAAAATTGATACCAGCAATAATTTGGTAAATGATAAGGATTTGCCGTTGCGAGAAGATATTCGTTTTCTTGGTCGGATGCTGGGCGATACGCTACGCGAACAGGATGGAGACAATGCGTTCGAGCTGGTAGAAAATATCCGGCAGACTGCTGTGCGTTTTCATCGGGATCAGGACCCCAGCGCACGCCACGAACTTGATACCATTTTAACCCAATTAAGCGATAAAGATTCATTGTCCGTAGTCCGTGCTTTCAGTTATTTTTCATTACTGTCGAATATTGCTGAAGATGTTCATCACAATCGGCGGCGGCGGGCCCATCTTCGTGCAGGATCCCCGCCACAAGCCGGTAGTGTTACCCTCGCTTTGGAGCGAGTGCTAGAGGCAAGGAAAGAAATTTCAGTACTGGCGGATTTTTTTAAAAAAGCTGTTGTTTCTCCAGTTTTAACAGCCCATCCAACAGAAGTGCAACGAAGAAGTATTTTGGATTGCCAGTTAGCTATCGAGCGTTTGCTTAAAGAGCGCGCACGTACAGAGCTAACACCTAATGAATTGCGCCACAATGAAGAAGGCTTGCGTGCAACCATTCAGATTTTGTGGCAAACACGCATGTTAAGGCCAACCCGTTTATCGGTATATGATGAAATTGAAAATGGCCTGGCATACTACAGCTACACTTTTTTGACAGAAATTCCATATATTTATGCAAAAATGGAAGACTTGCTTGAGCGCCGTCTGAGTAAGAACGCTCCCGAAGTGACTTCTTTCTTGCGTATGGGAAGTTGGATCGGGGGTGATCGTGATGGCAATCCTTTTGTCACACATGAAGTGATGCTGCGGGCTGTTGAACGCCAATCAGCCTTGGCCTTGGATTTTTACTTGGATGAAGTCATTAAACTAAGCCGTTCTATGAGTCTCACTGAGCGATTAGTGAAAGTCAGCGAGGAAGTGAAAAAACTGGCAGCAGTTGCGCCAGATATACCCAATCGATCTGATGAACCTTACCGACGGATTTTTCTCAGCATGGCAGCTCGTTTGACTGCAACTGCTCAGCAATTAGGGCACCAGGTTATGCAGCAAGGCGTGGTTGAAGCTGGTGAACCTTATGCCAATAGTATTGAATTTCTGCATGATCTTGACACAATTATTCATTCGCTTGAGCAGCATAAATCCTACTGGGTAGCACATGGACCCTTGAGGAATCTACGTCGGGCAGTAGATGTATTCGGGTTTCATTTGGCGCATTTGGATATGCGTCAGCATAGTAAGGTGCATGAGCAAGTCGTGGCTGAAATATTTGAACGCAACGCGCATCGTAACAATTATTTACGATTGAACGAGTCGGAGCGTATTGAATTGTTATTGCAAGAAATCAGCCGGCCGCGCCCTTTGCTAACGAGTTGTGCGGATTATTCTGAAACAGCGCAATCCGAGTTACGCATTTTACAATGCGCAGCGGAAATTCATCGTCGTTTTGGACAAAAAGCGATGCCCAATTACATTATTTCAATGACAACCGGTGTCGTTAATGTACTTGAGGTCGCATTGTTATTGCAGGAGGTGGGCTTATTACAAGCTGGTGAGAATCCGCAATTACATTTGAATATCATTCCATTGTTTGAGACCATCTCGGATTTGCGTAGCAGCGGCAAAATAATGGATCAGTTATTTTCACTGCCATATTACCGCAAGTTGCTTAATTCGCGTGGCAATGTGCAAGAAGTGATGCTGGGATATTCCGATAGCAATAAAGATGGCGGTTTTCTCACTTCCAACTGGGAAATATATAAAGCTGAAATTGAACTGACAAAAATCTTTTCCAAGCATCAGATCAGTCTACGCTTGTTTCATGGTCGCGGCGGAACAGTAGGCCGAGGTGGCGGACCGAGTTATCAGAGTATCCTCGCGCAACCGCCGGGCAGTGTGAATGGTCAGATACGCGTTACCGAACAAGGTGAAGTTATTAGTAGTAAATATGCGGAACCTGAAATTGGGCGGCGAAATTTAGAAACACTGGTTGCAGCGACGATGGAAGCGACGTTACTGGGTCATGATACGGCCGGAGCCAATGCGGATCGATATTATTCAGCTATGGAAAAACTTGCGTCGGCATCTTTCCGGGCTTATCGTGAGTTGGTATATGAAACACCGGGTTTTAAACAATTTTTTCTGGAATCGACACCCATCCGCGAAATGGCCGGATTGCACATTGGTAGCCGGCCGCCGTCACGTAAGAATTCAGATGCAATTGATGATTTACGCGCAATTCCATGGGTGTTTAGCTGGAGTCTAAGTCGAATGATGTTACCAGGATGGTACGGTTTTGGTCGTGCTGTGGAAGCTTTTGTTAATAATGAAGATGAAGCCGGGAGTGGATTGATATTATTACAAGAGATGTATCGCGAATGGCCATTTATGCAAACACTATTGTCAAATATGGATATGGTGCTTGCTAAAACGGACATGGGGATAGCTTCCCGTTACGCGGAATTGGTCGAAGATACCGCATTACGTGAACAAATCTTTGGACGCATCCAAGAAGAACGGATCCGGTGTGAGAAATGGCTCTTTGCAGTGACCGGCCATACCGAGCTATTGCAAGACAATCCAACGCTTGCTCGCAGCATTCGTAACAGAACGCCCTATATAGACCCGCTTAACCACTTGCAAGTGGAATTATTGCGCCGTTATCGTTCCGGCGAAGATAGCGAAGAAGTAAAACGCTCCATTCACCTTACCATCAATGGTGTCACGGCCGGGTTGCGCAATAGTGGTTAATAATCAGGCTAAATAACTGTCATAATGCCCTGATAAACGCCTAATGTAGGAGACTGCAGTGCAAATAAAACGATTTATTACAATATTATTGTTGAGTATTTATTCTCAGTGGGTGTTGGCTTCTCTATCGATACAAAATTGGCAAACATCCTCCGGCACAAGAGTTTATTTCGTTGAAAATCATGATCTGCCAATGCTCGATATCAGTGTCGAGTTTGCGGCGGGCAGCGGTATGGATACGGAAGATAAATCCGGGCGTGCCAACTTGGTGCAACATTTGCTTAGTCTAGGGGCGGGCGGCCTGACTGAAGATGAAATTGCTACAGCATTGGCTGATGTTGGTGCACAACTTAAAAGTCATTTCGATAGGGATCGTGCGGGCATTACTTTGCGCACGCTCAGCAGTGAGCGGGAACGGAAGCAGGCGCTCGATGTACTTGCACGTATCATTCAGTATCCGCAGTTTCCGCAAGATGTATTGCTACGAGAGAAAACAAGAATTATCGCTGGTATTAAAGAAGCGAGCACTAAGCCGGATTATATTGCCGAACATCAATTGATGAAAATGCTTTATGGTGATCATCCTTACGGATTCAGTGAATTAGGGGAAATTGAAACACTTAATGGATTGCAACAGCAAGATCTACTTACTTTTTATCGATCTTATTATGTAGCTAACAATGCGGTCATAGCGATTATTGGTGATATTACGCAAGTTGAAGCGGCAGAAATTGCGGAATCACTAACGAAGAAACTACCTTTCAATCAACAGAGCACTGAGATCCCTGCAGTGATTCTTCCAAAGGGAGCCGTAAAAAGGATTCTTCACCCGGCTACACAAAGCCATATCCAGTTGGCCTACCCAGGTCTGCGCCGCAACGATCCTGATTATTTTCCTTTGTTGGTGGGTAATCATATTCTGGGCGGTGGAGGATTTGTTTCGCGCCTGATGGAAGAAGTTCGTCAGAAACGTGGTTTGGCCTACAGTGTTTTTAGTTTTTTTACACCTTATAAGGAACAAGGACCTTTCCAGATTGGTTTGCAGACTAAGAAGGAGCAATCGGAAGAGGCTTTTGTATTAACCCGTGAGATACTTAAAGATTTTGTTGCTTCTGGACCAACTGAAGAAGAATTAATCGCCGCAAAGCAAAACATAATTGGTGGATTTCCACTGCGCATAGATAGCAATAGCAAAATTTTGGGGTTTCTTTCCATGATTGGTTTTTATCAACTACCACTTACCTATTTAACGGATTATCTGATAGCTGTCGAAGGCGTAACGGTTGAGCAAATTCGGCAAGCATTCCAGCGGCGCATTCAACCTGATGCTATGGTAGGCATTATTGTTGGAGCAGTTGAGTAATAGAGTCTTCGGCACATGGCATTAACACGTAGAAATGTGCGTATTATTGGGGGGCAGTGGCGCAGCCGCATACTGGTTTTTCCTGAGCATGCTGATTTAAGACCTACTTCAGACCGGATACGTGAAACAGTATTTAATTGGTTAGGACAAGATTTGTGCGGATTGGCTTGTCTTGATTTATTTGCTGGAAGTGGCGCGCTGGGTTTCGAAGCTGCATCTCGTGGAGCGGCGTTAGTGGTTATGGTTGAATTAGATGCCAACATTTTTAGTTCGTTGCGTGAAAATAAAGAAAAACTACGAGCAACACAAGTTGAATTGGTGATGATGAACGCGATAAATTTTATAAACTCGGATCAGCGGAAATTCGATGTGATTTTTCTTGACCCTCCCTATCGTTTGGGATGTCTACCGGCATTATTGCCGCTATTGCCAAGACATCTTGAAATGAATGGTTTGGTTTACACTGAAACTCCACGTGCCTGGGTGCCAGATAAACAATGGAATGTAAGACGTAGCGCCAGAGCTGGCGCTGTACACTACCAGCTTCTTGAAATGGCGCATAATTAATGAATAAAGTGATTTATCCCGGTACATTTGATCCCATAACACGGGGACATGAAGATCTTGTTCGGCGTGCCTCCCGTTTATTCAATCAGGTTGTGGTGGCTGTGGCTGTAAGCAGTAGCAAAAAACCATTCTTTTCCGTAGAAGAGCGGGTGGACATGGCACAAAGGGTTTTGTTTGATTGTCCAAATGTTGAAATTGTGCCATTTTCTGGTTTGTTAATGGATTTTATACGGCAGCAAAACGCGCGAATTATCTTACGAGGATTACGTGCCGCTTCGGATTTCGAGTATGAATTTCAAATGGCCGGGATGAATCGTAGTATGTATCCGGATGTAGAAACGCTATTCATGACACCATCAGAACAGTATATGTTTATTTCTGCGACAATCGTTCGAGAAATTGCATTGCTAGGCGGAAAAGCGGGTGCTTTCGTGCACCCTATCGTGGCACAGAAGTTGCGCGAAAAGATACCCCAATAGTTTCGAGAGAATTTTAAATGGCACTAATTATTACCGACGAATGTATCAATTGCGATGTTTGCGAACCCGAATGCCCTAACGGCGCTATTTCTCAGGGAGAAGAAATTTACAAGATAGATCCCAATCTATGTACGGAATGTGTGGGACATTATAATGAGCCGCAATGCGTCGAAGTATGTCCGGTAGATTGTATTATTATTAATCCTAATCGAATTGAAACCAAGGAACAACTGCAAGCAAAATATCAACTGCTGGTCTCGGCCAAATAAGTTGGTCGAAACCAGAGAATAACACCAATTAGTTTAGGAAGAAGTTTAATAACAGTGAATGAAGTGGATCGTACCCTGGAAAAATTAGTGGCTTGATGGAAAAACTGCTGTTATATGCTATTTGCACATATTCTCGATACTCCTTCTAATTTCACAACAATCCCGATTCATGTGCTTGCTGATCGGCATGGTAACTGGAGCGCACCATTGGTCCGCAAGCGGCGTGGCTGAACCCCATTTCGAATGCTGCACGTTCAAATGCTTTGAACCCTTCTGGGTTGACGTAACGCATGACAGGCAGATGGCCAATGCTTGGCTGCAAATACTGGCCAATAGTCAGTATTTCTACGTTATGTTCACGCAGATCGCGTAGCACTTGCATAATTTCCTCGTCGGTTTCCCCAAGTCCAAGCATCAACCCTGATTTGGTAGGAATGTGGGGAAAATCCGCTTTGAAATCTTTCAGCAGTTTTAGTGAATGTGCATAATCAGCGCCAGGACGGCATTGTTTATATAATCTCGGCACCGTTTCAAGATTGTGATTTAATACA
>SSFV01000112.1 GCA_008015565.1 Nitrosomonas sp.
ACTCTGAAGTGTTCCGCCAGCTGCGTTACCTTCCAGATTCGGGTTTGATAAAGCCGCCAGATTTCCTGGCGATCCAATAAAGTTAAGCGAGTGCGTTTATGTATGTTCATTTACAGTATTTTCCTGAATACTGTAAACAACGCTAGGAATTCTTACACATAAGGCATTAATCGCTAATTCAAATCATCCAACCCAATCACCGGTATTTTTGCATAGAGCAATTCTTGTCTTAGGTTAAATATGAGACTCCTTCATAACTATGTTTCTGGAGTTTTTCTGTGTATGTGTTACTCATAGAATCAGTCACTTAAAAATACCAAACTATCCAAAAAGCCAGTTATGCAGGGGTCTCAATGTTGCGCAACAACTTTTAGAATTGTTCGATTGTTAATGAATTTCCATTGCTTTTAAAAATGCACCAAGCGATGTATTAAACATCGCTTGGGCAAGTCGGAGGAAGAGAGTATGTTGCAGACTGGTTATTGCCATCGAAGTTTCCATGTATCGAATACGAAGCCGTGCTTCGTTTAGGAAGTTTTATCTGGCGAATTAAAAGGAATTATCGGTGATAGATGCGCACATGGCAATGTGGCAAATTGTCGCATTATTCTAATTTTTAAGAAAAATTTGCGAATTCAATGTGTATTGTTGCGAGAGTTTCTAGGGGTAAACGCGTCGTGAACAATCATGACTTGAATTTTTCTACTTTATCCTTATATTAAATCTACTTTTCTAAGGAGGCCAAAGTGCAAGCTGAAACAATTAAAGAACATTTAAATTTTCAAACTGAAGCCAAGCAGCTGTTGAAGCTGATGATTCACTCTTTATACAGCAACAAAGAAATATTTTTACGTGAACTTATTTCAAATGCTTCTGATGCTGCAGATAAATTGCGTTTTGAAGGACTTACCGATCCTGCATTGTTTGAAGCTGATTCGGATCTTAAGATACGCGTGAGCTATGATAGCAGTGAACGTACGATTACAATTTCCGACAATGGCATAGGTATGTCAAGACAGGAAGTGATCGATCATATCGGTACGATCGCTAAATCCGGTACCCGGGAATTTTTTAATTCATTGACCGGCGATCAAGCCAAAGATGCTCATCTGATCGGACAGTTTGGCGTTGGATTTTATTCGGCCTTTATTATTGCTGATAAAGTAACCATTAATACCCGCCGAGCAGGCTTGACTGCGGAACATGGCGTTCGCTGGGAATCCAGCGGAGAGGGCGATTACACGCTGGAAACAATTGAGAAATCAACGCGTGGAACTGAAATAATTCTTCATTTGCGCAAGGATGAAGATGAATTTCTCAATGGTATGAGAATTCGCACTATCATCCGTAAGTATTCTGACCATATTACGCTGCCGATCATAATGAAGAAGGAAGAGTGGTCGCAAGAAGATAAAAAAAACAAAATTACGGATGAAGATGAAACCATCAATCAAGCAAATGCCTTATGGGCGCGTCCGAAAAGTGAAATTACGGTTGAGCAATATCATGAATTTTATAAACACGTAGCGCATGATTTTGAGCCGCCATTGGCTTATTTACATGCACGCGTGGAAGGCAATCAGGAATATACACAGTTGCTTTTTATTCCGGCACGGGCTCCATTTGATTTATTTGACCGCGAGAGGCGCCACGGGATTAAGTTGTATGTTCAGCGCGTGTTTATTATGGATGATGCTGAGAAATTGCTACCCAATTATCTGCGTTTCGTGCGCGGTGTTATCGATTCTAACAATTTGCCATTGAACGTATCGCGTGAAATTCTGCAAGAGTCTAAAGATATTGACACGATTAGGGCCGGGGTAGTCAAAAAAGTTTTGGGATTAATCGAAGATTTATCTAAAAATGCTGATGACGACGGTAAAGAAAAATATAAAACTTTTTACCGGGAGTTTGGCCAGGTTCTTAAGGAAGGTGTTGGAGAAGATTTTGCAAATCGTGAGCGCATTGCCAAGTTGCTGCGTTTTGTTACTACTCAAAGTGATAGTGATGAACCGTCTGTATCCTTGGAAACATATGTGAGCCGGATGAAAGAAGGTCAGGAAAAAATCTATTTTGTCACAGCGGACAGTCTCAAAGCAGCGAAGAGCAGTCCTCATTTGGAGGTGTTCCGGAAGAAAGGCATTGAAGTAATATTGCTGTGCGATCGAATCGATGAATGGCTTGTGTCAAATCTGACAGAATTTGAAGGCAAAGCTCTGCAATCGGTCGCTAAAGGCGGATTGGATTTAGGTGGTCTGGAAGATGAAGCTGAGAAAGAAGAAAGAGAAAAAGAAACAAATGCTTACCAGGAATTGACGGATAAAATGAAAAAAATGCTTGGTGAACAAGTAAAAGATGTTCGCATCACTTTCCGTTTAACGGAATCCCCTGCCTGTCTTGTTGCCGATACATTTGATATGGGTGGTAACTTAGAACGGCTGCTGAAATCAGCGGGACAGAAAATTCAGCATGCCAAACCTATTCTTGAAATTAATCCGCATCATCCGATGGTGCAGCGATTAAAAACTGAGGTTGATAATTTTGATGATTGGAGTCAAATCTTATTTGATCAGGCGTTGCTTGCCGAAGGCGGTCAGTTAGAGGATCCTGCGGCATTTGTTAAGAGACTCAATGAATTATTATTGTCGAAAACTTAAATTTTAATGAACTTACAAGCACTTCCGGCATAAATCATATAATTCCGGAAGTGTGAATATGATTTGCGTTTTGAAACTTCTTTTTATTTTTAATGTCAATTCCGAAGTGGAGCGAATAGTCAAAAATAATTTTGTAAATATTGACTTATATCGGCATGGTTAAATTAGTACATTCTCAAAAAAATAAATCAGTTAAGTCTTATCAGGCAAAGCTGGTAGCACCATTTGCAGTGTTAGGAATTGTCACTGAAGAGGATTGGTTGACCGATATTGAATATTTACCGCAGGGTACAAAGCCTCTGGCGCCGCAAAATTATTTGGCAAAAGAGGTGTGCAGACAATTACAAGCTTATTTATCGGAACCCGGTTTTAAATTTGATATTAATCTGCATCTCGGTGGAACGATACATCAACATAGGGTATGGGAAGTCATTCAGACTATCCCAAGCGGAAAAACAAGCAGCTATGCCGATATTGCGGCACAGTTGCATTCTGCTCCCAGGGCAGTTGGTAGAGCATGCGGGGCTAATAGGTTACCGATAATTATTCCCTGTCACCGGGTTATCGCTAAAAACGGCGGATTGGGCGGTTTTATGAATGCAAGCGATGGGGATCCATTAGAAATCAAACGGTGGTTATTACGACATGAGAGTGCTTGATTTAGATGCAAATCTGCTGGATGAATTTTCCGACGCACTATGGTTGGAAGATGGCTTATCGCGTAATACACTTGATAGCTATCGTAATGATTTACGGCTTTTTAGTGAGTGGTTGAGGGAAAACAATCAAGAAAATAAGGTGCTCACGGATGCAACGCACTCGGATTTGCTGGATTTTTTAGCTTCAAGGGTTTCCGCCAAGATTAAAGCGAGCACAACGAGTCGGGAATTATCGAGTTTAAAGCGTTTTTATCGTTTTTTATTGCGGCAAGGAAGGATTGCTATAGATCCAAGCCTGAATATTGAAACGCCTAAATTGCAACGCCGATTACCTGAGAGTCTTACCGAGAAAGAGGTGGAATTGTTGCTAAGTGCACCGGATCTTACACATTCCCTTGGTTTGCGTGATCGTGCTATGCTCGAGGTTTTGTATGCGAGTGGTTTGCGAGTATCGGAATTGATTAATTTAAGGTATTCGCAAGTGAGTATGGATATGGGTGTATTGCGTGTTATGGGAAAAGGCAGAAAAGAACGCTTGGCACCATTGGGTGAAGAATCTCTCGATTGGTTAAACCGGTATACCAAAGAAGCTAGACCTTATCTGCTGAATGGCATTATCACTGATACTATATTTGTAACGGCACGTGGTGCTGCGATGACACGCCAGGCCTTTTGGTACCTCATCAAACGTTATGCGCAATTAATAGGTATCACCAAGCAGTTGTCCCCGCATACGTTACGTCATGCATTCGCAACCCATCTTCTCAATCATGGCGCGGATTTGCGGGTGGTGCAATTACTGCTTGGTCATGCTGATATTTCGACTACGCAAATTTATACGCATATTGCGCGTGAGCGTCTAAAGCAATTGCATGCTAAACACCATCCGCGTGGTTAACAACTGCAGGGTTTTGGCTATTTTCTGGATAAAAGAATATAAAGTGCAACTGCTCCAAGGCTAACGAAAGCAATCAGAGACCAATCCGGGATCGTCAGAGTCAAAAATTTCCAATTAATATCGGCACAATCTCCATTCGCCTCAAACATTCCTGGCCACCAATCGGCAATAGGTAATGCATTGAGAAAAGCTTCTTCTGGACTAATACCACATTCAAATGATTGCGGGAAACGTATCAACCATGCGTGCCGTGCAGCGATGATCGCCCCAGTTAATGCAAATATGCTAAGTAAGAAACCGTAAATCCGGCGGGCGATAAAGTTGGGATTATGAAGAAATGCTGCACAAGCGGTTAATCCTAATAGCCAGTAAGCGAGCCGTTGCGCTACACACAATGGACATGGAAGAAGTTTTTCAAAATGCTGTAAATATTGTGCATATCCCAGAAGGCCAATGCAACTCAACAAAATAAATAAAAATAGTAATCTCATTTTCCTTTTCTCTTCGTGTTGCTCGTCAATATAATTGGTTTTGCGATTTATCCATTTAGTCTTTGTGGATTACATACAATTTGCTATGATGAATAAAATTCAGCTTGCTGGATATTTATAGTAGCACTGGAATTCCTTATTTAATTACTAATCGAGGAGAATAACTATGCAGATGAAGAGATATGTTGCAATTCTGATTGCCACTTTTACCTTTACTATTTCAAATGTATCCGTTGCGGAATTAGGTAATATGGATCAAGCGGAAGCCAAAGCGAAAACTAAGTTTGATCATATCGGATTGGCCGAGCTATATGAAAAAGAAGCTAAGGAAATGAGCGCAAAAGTAGAAGAGCAAAAACAGTTGCTAAAAGAATATGAGGAGCATAGCGAATATTATGGCAGGGAAGGTCAAGATTTTCATGCGCACCATGAAGCGCTATTACGTAAGTATACAAAAGCGGTAGAGCGTAATAATGAAATGGCTGCTGCTCACAGAAAAATGGCGGAAAAAGGTAAGTAAGTATTTAACCAATATTTATTGGTTTACGATCGTTATTCCATATCAAATTCAGCAAGCGCTGAATTTGATATTCACGAATAAAGGACCGGGCGGGTCACTATATTCGCATAGATTGTACATTTTCTTTCCAGATGGCATAGGCAAGTAATCCCCATGCGCTCAGAAACGAAACGCCGCCAAAAGGTGTGATCATCCCAATTCCACGCATTCCGGTCAGACTGAGAACATAGAGGCTGAAACTGAATAAAATAATGCCGGACATCATTAGCCAGCCGGATATTGGGATTAAGCGGGACTTGGGGAAATGTAATAAGAGAAGTCCGATAATGATAATCCCGAAAGCGTGATAAAAATGATATTGCACACCAGTGTGATATACCGTCAGCATTTCGCCCGATAATATCTGTTTCAACCCATGTGCGCCGAAAGCGCCCAATGCAATACAAAACAATAAATTCAGTATGCCCAATATTAGAAAATTTTTTGCCATCGACAATCCTGTTTTTGTGAAATAAATGATTCTGATTTGTATGTTGGTTAAGAATTTTTGGTTATTGTGACATCTGCTTCGCACAGCCCGTGCGCGAATTTTACTTGAATTCTATCACCGGGATCGATTTGTTTGCTGCCGAGGATGATTGTGCCGTGCACGGAATAAGTAATGCTATAACCCCGCTCTAATACTGATTGCGGATTGAGCTGAGATAACTTGGCTTGCAATAGCTGGATTTTGCCGGACAATGATAAGAGATGGCGAGTGTATTCATGCTGTATGCGTAAGTAAAGCTCTTTTTGCCGCTGTTCCAATCGAGAGATGTTGGGGCTGATAGCTATAATTCTCTGAGTAAGTTCAATCAATTTCCATTGATTCTTTTCAGTTTGATGTTTCGTGGTCTTAATAAATCGATTCTGTAAATGATGTAATTGGATGATTTGTTGTTTAATGCGATCGCCGGGATAAATGAGGCGGTGTGACCAAATATCCATTTTTTGCATGGCGCTTTCAATGCGGTGCCAAGCGGCTCGATATAGTCGATGATGCAATGTATCTAACCGATGACTTAATTCAATGCGGTCTTTGCCTGCCAATTCCGCAGCACCAGTAGGTGTCGGGGCTCGCACATCGGCAACAAAGTCAGCAATGGTAAAATCAGTCTCATGACCGATTCCTGCGATAATGGGTATTGAACACGCAGCTATCGCGAGCGCTACGCTTTCTTCGTTGAATGCCCATAAATCTTCAAGGCTGCCGCCACCACGGCATAGTATTAATACATCGCATTCCGCTCTCACGCATGCGGTTTTAATCGCATTAGCGATACTGATGGCTGCAGTTTTTCCTTGCACCGGGGTAGGGTAGATAATGATCGGCAACCACGGCATCCGGCGTTGCAATGTCGATAAGACGTCTCGAAGCGCGGCAGTATCGGGAGAAGTGATAATGCCAATTTGCTTTGCATAAGCAGGCAAAATCCTTTTATTCGCAGCGCTGAGTAATCCGGATCTTTCCAGTTTTGCTTTAAGCTTCTCAAATGCTTCATATAATCCGCCAAGTCCGGCGCGCCGCATGGTTTCGATGTTCAATTGAAAATCACCGCGTGGCTCATACAGCGTGACTAAGGCGAGCACCTCGACTTGCATGCCATCCTTGGGCTGCCAATCAATATACTGATTTTTATGACTGAATAAAACGCAGCGAACCTGTGCACTGACATCTTTAAGAGAAAAATACCAGTGGCCGGATTGGTAGCACTTAAAATTAGAAATTTCACCTTGAACCCACAATAAGGGCATATTCTGCTCCAGCAGTTGCTTGGTAACTTGGTTCAATTCGGTGACAGTTAACATATTTAAGTGTTCGATGGAATTTTAGAAATCAGATGTCATATTTTTTACGATAACTCATTCTTTTCAGAGCAGCATATCATGCATTCACACCGCTAAAGTTAGTATTGTGTTGTTATAACTTGTTGTTTAATAAAAATTTGATTGTGGATTAATAAATAATCAGGTTAAAAAAATGATTTGAATCTACCAACTTAATAGGCTTATTCGTAATAAACTCACAAGGATATACACAAAAATTGTAGATAGAAAATTGAGGAATGATATGTTGTTGAAAGTACACGTTAAGATGCGGCATCACATGCAAAATTAGTTAGTTAGTTATAAAATAAGCGAATCGTCAGGTAATATCCTAACTTCTGTAAATAATACCTGGATTTCATGGTTTGTAAGGAGAGTATTGCGTGTTATCTTTGATTCAAGCGGCTGGTTGGCCGATTTGGCCAATTATTATTGCTTCCGTTGTTGCTGTAGGCATTATTGCTGAACGGATGTGGACCTTGCGTTTAAGTGTTATTTCACCAAAGGAATTATTACCTCGGATATTAAATGAATATAAAAGAAATGGTGTGAATCCGGAAATGTTATCCCGTTTACAGCAGCACTCGCCATTAGGGGAAATATTGGCAGCCGGACTCAAAAATGTAAAAAGCTCGCGTGAAATCATGAAAGAATCGATTGAAGAATCGGGCCGGGTCGTAGCACATGAACTAAATCGTTATCTGACAACTCTGGGAACCATTGCTGCGCTGAGTCCTCTGATGGGTTTGTTTGGCACTTTGGTGGGTATGATTGAGATTTTTGGGTCTAATTCACCGGCTGGCAGTAATCCTGCCCAGTTGGCATATGGAATTTCTGTCGCGCTCTATAATGCAGTTTTTGGTTTAAGTGGTGGAATTCCAAGTATGATTTTTAATCGCCATTTCCGCGCTAAAGTAGATGGTTTTGTATTGGAAATGGAATTGCAAGCCTTAAAACTCATAG
>SSFV01000057.1 GCA_008015565.1 Nitrosomonas sp.
CAATCAAAAAAATAATATTTACAATAAATAATTTTTTCATAACAGACATAATTTCCTCTGAATAAATATAGTTAAGTTAATTTGGATAATTAACAAATAATTATTATAACTGCTGTGCTTTTTCCGTGATCACTAAGCATGTAATAACAAATTGTGGTGAAACATGATTGCAAGCACTTACATATCGTCCTATGATAATTCACATGACAATAAAATTACTCAACTCATTAAAATAATGCAACCTCTCGAACAGCCTGAAAACAATTTAGCCAAACAATCAGCCTTGGAAGAGCAGACAGTTGAGCTTTTATGTTTACATGAATCACCTGTAATACGCATTTTATATCTGGGAGCTGGCTTTTTAGCGATTTTTTTAGGTATTTTGGGCGCTTTTTTGCCGATACTACCAACCACGCCCTTTATACTCCTAGCAGCGGCTTGTTTTGCGCGCGGCTCAGAATATTTTCACCGTAAGCTACTTGCGCATCCCATTGCCGGCACTATTATCATTGAATGGCGCATGCATCGCAGCATTCCTCGTAATGTCAAACGCTGGGTTTATTTTTTGATGACCATATCATTTGGCAGCTCGATCTTGATCGTACCTGAAATATGGCAAAAAATAATGCTGGTATTTCTGGGTATGTTGTTGACTTTCTTTATTTGGCGTATACCGGTACGCAATACTTCAACAATATGAAATTCCAATCTTACTGAATTTTTTCTCATTAAATTTGCACTTGCAAATTTAACATGGCTTGCCACATCAGCTGCGATTTAGGTAATATTGAAATAGATCATTCCAACTCAATCTGAAACATCTCAGTTAGGCCGACTCCGGTTACCAAATCGCTTTGCAGCGTCATTTTTAAAATACGCCCCCCCCTAAAACTACTATTTTTTAAGCAAATCTAAAGTAATTTTGAATTTATGTCGTAAGAATATTCCTATCTTTTCTAATCACTAGAGCGAGCACGAAATGAGAATAAACGAACCGGTTACCCAAAGGGACATGGGTATGAACAATGATTGTGAGATTATCTCAACTACCAATTTAAAGGGTATTCTCACATCGGCGAATGAAGATTTTATACGAATGAGCGGATTTACTTGGGAAGAGTTAGAAAATAAAAATCATAATATTATTCGCCACCCTGATGTGCCACCTGAAGCTTATGCAATGCTGTGGACAGCTTTAAAAGCAGGCAAACCTTGGATGGGGCTGGTAAAGAATCGCAATAAAAATGGTGATCACTACTGGGTAGATGCTTTTGCTAGTCCTCAATATGAAGACGGTAAAATCATAGGTTATCAATCGGTTCGTGTAAAGCCGGAAAAAGCATGGGTTGATCGGGCTGATGCGCTTTATTCAAAAATTATGTCTAAAAAATCAGCGGATGATAAACGGCGCTCCAAGCTTGATGAAGTAAAATTAACACGTTTCCCCATCAGTTTTACCTCAAAAATCATGCTCGCTATATCCAGTGTATATGCAATATTATTTGCAAGTCTAGCGATTGCAGAACAGGTTTCATTACTTTTCTCTCTATCAAGTTTTATCGTTGGCAGCTTAATTAGTTCCGCTATCGTATACCATATGTTGGCAGGGCTACGTGCACTGGCTGATAAATCAGAAAAAATTGCTGACGATCCGCTAGCACGTTATGTATATACCGGAAGACACGATGAAATTGGTCAGTTGGAATATGTACAGATATTTCAGAATTCAAAACTTCGGACAGCGATTGGCCGCGTCAAGGATTCATCCTCTGTGTTAGAACAAGCCGCCGATGATATTGCAACCGGAAATATTGATCTCTCTAGCCGCACTGAAAATCAAGCTTCAAGTCTTGAAGAAACAGCGTCCAGCATGGAAGAAATCACCTCAACCGTACAACAAAATGCAGATAATGCAAGACAAGCCAATATGCTTGTAATAGAAGCGCGTAAACAAGCAGAAAAAAGTGGAGATGTTGTATCCGGGACTATGCGCGCTATGAATGAAATAAACGAGAGCAGTAAAAAAATCGCTGACATTACCAATGTAATAGATGAGATCGCTTTCCAAACCAATTTGCTCGCGCTTAATGCAGCAGTTGAAGCTGCACGGGCGGGAGAACAAGGGCGTGGTTTTGCGGTAGTCGCCAATGAAGTTCGTAGTTTAGCGGGCCGTAGCGCTGAATCTGCCAAACAAATTAAAGATCTCATTAATGACAGTGTATCCAAGGTTGAAAGCGGCACTGAACTCGTCAGTCAATCAGCGGAATCTTTAAAGATGATTACTGAAAGTGTCAAAAAGATAGCGGATATCGTTGGAGAAATTTCACAGTCTTCACAGGAACAAGCCAATGGAATTGAACAAATTAATCAAGCCATTATGCAAATTGATGAAGTTACCTAGCAAAATGGTCAATTGGTGGAAAAACTGACAACCTCAAGTGGTGCAATGAGCCAAAAAGTTAAGATGCTCTCCGGATTGGCAGATCAATTTAAAGCAGAAGCTAGGTAAGCATATTGAACGTATTGAGCCGGAATTAGGAAGCCTAGTTCCGGCTTTTTCATTTCTTTAGCAGCACTAATAGCGCCTTACTCCTATGATTGTCTAGTTATTTGATTTTGTATGCCCCATAACTCTCATGAAGATTTGTTAGTAAATTTCAATACTAACACTAGGGGCATACTTTACACCGCATGATAATAATTTTAGCCAAACTTTAGTCTGATTAATTTATGATCATTGATAGACGAACGTTAACTAATGAATTATGAATGAAGAAAAAAAAGCTATTGA
Source organism: Nitrosomonas sp. (assembly GCA_008015565.1). GTDB lineage: Bacteria > Pseudomonadota > Gammaproteobacteria > Burkholderiales > Nitrosomonadaceae > Nitrosomonas. The sequence goes on from SSFV01000057.1 coordinate 2,792, forward strand.
TTTTGATTTTGATCTTTGGATGCAAATGGCCAAGCAAGATCCACATCGATTTGAATTTATGCGTCAACAAATGATAAATGATTTAATAGCTCAAGCACCTTTACATCTCAAGATGCGAATGGAAGGATTGCAATGGCAGGTAGATCAAATTCGTAAGCAGGCCGATAATCCAATGATGGCGTGCCTGCAGATTTCTCAGAAAATGTGGAAAAATGTGCTTGGAGAAAAAGGATTATTAAATGCACTTCAACAGCCTCAAATGTTTACTGACACATTAAGAGAAGAGTCTTCCGGAAAAATTCTATCTTTTAATAGAAACAAATCCGAAAAATAAATAACAGGACGAATTCCAGTCTTTAACAACCCGATAACAGATTTTTAATTTTCGTTTTAAATTTACCAACAATTATCAGATTTTTAATGCGATATTAATGGCAACACAACATTAATCGTGTGCCACAAACGAAAAATCCTACTTTAGGCATACATTGGCGCATAATTATCTGCAAAACCACCCTGCTGGTTAACCAACAGGGCAGCAAGCATTTATTTCTCAGTGAATCAGACTAATCGGCTTGTCTTCTCAAAAAAGCCGGAATATCCATTGGATCAACGCCTGATTGACGCATTGCTGCCACTGTAGCATTGCTTCTTCTTCCTGTGCGCATAACTGCAGGTTCTTCCGCAGAATACATTGAATCACGATCATCCGTGCCAGTACGGCTGTGAATAACCGTTAAAGGTGTATTTTGGCTTTGACTTGAAACACTGCCTAATCCGGTTGCTACTAAAGTAACACGTAAATCTTCAGACATATTTTCATCGATTACAGTACCGACAATAATCGTTGCATCTTCAGCAGTTAAATTCTTAATAGCATTCATGACTTCATGCACTTCTCTCATCTTCAATGATGAGCTTGCGGTAATATTGACCAGAATACCGCGCGCACCTGACAGGGAAATATCCTCCAGTAATGGACTGGAAACTGCACGTTCCGCCGCAACACGAGCACGATCAACACCCGCCGCTATGGCTGAACCCATCATTGCCATACCCATTTCTGACATTACAGTTTTAACGTCGGCAAAGTCAACGTTAACCAAACCCGGGCAATTGATTACTTCCGCAATACCGGCAACTGCACCGTAAAGTACATCATTCGCTGCCTTAAACGCATCCAGCATGGAAATGTCATTACCTAATACCATCATTAACTTATCGTTAGGGATTACGATCAACGAATCAACATGCTGCGACAATGCCTCCATCCCTGACTTAGCAGCAATCAGGCGTTTCCCTTCAAATGCAAAGGGCTTACTGACGACAGCCACAGTCAAAATACCCAGTTCTTTGGCAACCTGAGCGACAATGGGTGCCGCACCCGTTCCTGTTCCGCCACCCATACCTGCGGTAATAAACAGCATATCTGCGCCCTGAATTAATTCAGCAATGCGGTCGCGATCTTCAAGTGCAGCCTCACGTCCAATTTCAGGATTTGCGCCGGCACCCAGACCTTTGGTAATGCCTGTACCCAATTGTAATATTGTTGGTGCTTTGTTTCCTTTCAATGCTTGTGCATCAGTGTTCATACTGATGAACTCAACGCCTTGCATGCCATTTTGGATCATATGATCTACGGCATTGCTGCCGCAACCACCAACGCCGACAACTTTAATGACTGCTTCTTGAGTTTCGTTATTTATGATTTCGAACATAATGTCTCTCCTTTAGTACATTGAAATTAAAACTACTTAACTGCTCACACAACCCTCGATCTAAAAATTTCTCTGAAACCAACCCCTCATTCTTGAAAGAATTTGTTTAGCAGAACCTCCTTGCAATTTTGAACCTTGTTGATGTTGCATCTGCTGAATACCGGCAAGAATTAGGCCAATACCCGTAGAATATCGTGGTGTGTGAATAACTTCCTTTAAATTGCCATGATAATTGGGTAGACCCAATCGCACTGGCATGTGAAAAATCTCTTCGCCGAGCTCCACCATACCCCGCAATGAAGCTGAACCACCCGTAATGACTATTCCAGAAGAAAGTAATTCTTCGAAGCCACTGCGGCGCAGTTCGGCTTGAATCATGCAATAAAGCTCTTCAACGCGTGGTTCTATCACTTCCGCCAGCGTTTGTCTGGACAATTGACGCGATCCACGGTTACCGACATCCGGCACCTCGACCATCTCTTTGGTATCTGCCAGGCTTCTCAATGCGCATCCATATCGGCACTTGATGTCTTCTGCGCTTTTTGTGGGGGTACGCAATGCCATAGCGATGTCGTTAGTTACTTGATCGCCTGCAATCGGGATAACCGCGGTGTGACGAATCGCGCCATTGGTAAATACCGCGATATCGGTCGTTCCACCGCCAATATCGACTAAACATACACCCAAATCCTTTTCATCCTCGGAAAGCACAGCCATCGCAGAAGCTAATGGCTGCAAAATCAAATCCCGCACTTCTAAGCCGCAGCGATGAACGCATTTCATAATATTTTGCGCTGCCGAAACCGCACCCGTCACAATGTGTACTTTTACTTCCAGCCGGATACCGCTCATTCCTACCGGTTCGCGCACATCTTCCTGACCATCGATGATGAATTCCTGGTTTAAAATGTGCAGAATTTGTTGATCTGCCGGAATGTTTACCGCTTTGGCTGCTTCCATAACGCGTTCGACATCTTTTTCCGTGACTTCCTTGTCTTTGATGGGAACCATACCATCCGAATTAAAACCTTTAATATGGCTACCGGCTATTCCTGTATAAACCTCATGAATTTTGCAGTCCGCCATTAACTCCGCTTCTTCCAGTGCTCGTTGTATGGCATTCACTGTTGTTTCGATATTGGCAACCACACCTTTTTTCAGACCGCGCGATGGATGGCTGCCTAAACCAATTACCTCAAACCCACCCTCCGGCAGCACGTCTGCAACGATCGTAACAATCTTCGAGGTGCCAATATCGAGGCCAACAATCAGGTTCCTGTTTTCTCTGGTTTTATTCATCTTTGGTCATCTCTCCCTGATCTCACGTTTCTATCTTTGAATCGGATTTACGTTGTATCTGCTGTATTTCATTATCCGTACGGATAGCAAAACCATTGGGATAGCGCAAATCAACATACGCCAGCGATCCTTCCTGCTCAAACCGGGCAATACTATGGTGATATACTGAAACATAGCGAATTAGCCTTTCTTCGATTTCATCACGCCCCAATTCCAGAATGGTGCCACTGTGCAATTTGATCCGCCATGCATAGCGCGGCGTCAAATTTATCTCCGCAATGGATTGCCGTAATGGGTTGAGTATTTGACTAAATTTCCTATATTGCTGCGCTACTTCCTTGGCACTGGCTTCTTTGGGTCCGATAAAAATAGGTAGATCGCGCTCAAGTGTGACACGAAATACTTCGCCATGCGTATTGACCAGCGCACGACTTCCCCAATACGCTAATGGCTGATGTTCCTCAATTGCTACATTCAATCCGTCAGGCCACTCTCGGGTTACTCTTGCGTCGCGTACCCATGGCAATTTCAAAAAAGCTTCGCGTAGAACAACGAGATCTACTGAGACAAAATTGCCTTTTATTTCATTTCTTGCAATTTGCGCAATTTGATGGCGAGTAATATTCAATAAATTTTCAGTATCGCTTTTTGCGTTGCCTGCAACACGAATGTTAAGTTCTTTAATAGGAAAAAACGGCGGTTTGACAAGCCGCAAACTAATCGCATACGCGATTCCTATTGTTACCAAAGTAAACAATAGCTTGGATAACATATTAAGCGCTTGATGATTATTCCACATGAGATAACGCCAATATTTTTATTACCAAATCTTCAAACGAAATTCCTGCCGCTTTTGCTGCCATCGGTACCAAGCTGTGGCTTGTCATACCGGGTGAAGTATTAGCTTCAAGAAAATTAAATTTCCCTTGCGGATCGAGTATCAAATCGATTCGCCCCCAGCCTTCACATCCCAATACTTTGTAAGCCTGCAATGCCTGATCCTTGATCGCCAATTCCAACTCATCGGCAAGGCCGCTAGGACAGAAATAATGGGTATCATTGGACAGATATTTGGCTTCATAGTCATAGAGTTCACCTGCAACCTCGATTCTCACGATTGGCAAGGGTGTGTTCCCTAAAATCGCAACCGTCAATTCGCTACCTCGGATAAACTCTTCAGCAAGCACCAATGCATCATACTGCGCGGCCAAGTGATAGGCTCGCGCTAGATCTTGACAGTGATATACCTTACTCAGACCGATGGTGGATCCCTCGCACGCAGGCTTGACAATGAGCGGGAAACCCAGCTTTTCAGCGATTTCTTCAAAATCACTATCCGCCTGCAATAGAGCATAACGGGGAGATTGAATGCCAACCGCTTGCCAAATCAGTTTGGTGCGCCATTTATCCATAGCCAATGCGCTAGCCAGTACACCACTGCCGGTATAGGGCAGTCCGAGCCATTCAAGCGCGCCCTGAACCGTACCATCTTCCCCAAACCGTCCATGCAGCGCGATAAAAACTCTATCAAAGCCTTGCTGCAAAAGCGCTTCAAGTACCTGATCCGCAGGATCAAATGGATACGCATCGACACCTTTACGGCGCAGCGCGTCCAAAACTGCCTGTCCGCTTTGCAACGATATTTCTCGTTCGGCAGACCGGCCGCCCATCAGTACCGCAACTTTGCCAAAATTGGGCGCGATCATTATGACTGCCTCCCGGCATCACCGATTACTCTGACTTCCTGGATCAATTCAATACCCGTTTTTTGTTCCACCCTGTTTTGCACCAGCATTATCAATGCTTCAATATCCGTCGCGGTCGCATTACCGGTATTAACAATAAAATTGGCATGTTTGCCTGAAACCATCGCCCCACCTATGCTTAAACCCTTCAAACCGCAAGCTTCAATCAAACGCGCCTCATAATCTCCGGGTGGATTGCGGAATACCGAGCCTGCATTCGGCTGGTTAAGCGGTTGGCTAGCAATGCGCCGAGCCAATAACCGTTTAATTTTCTGGCGCGACTCAGTTTGGTCGCCGCACGGCAACCTAAAGTATCCGCCTGCAAACCATTCTGTTTCCTTTGCAGTGACAATTGGCGATTGCCGCAGTTTTATGCTGCGATACCCCACTTCATAATCATCCGGCTGGCGGATAAATACGTTGCCACTGCGATCGATAATTTGCACGCGCTCAACGACTTGCCACGTTTCGGCGCCAAAACATCCGGCATTCATAGCCAATGCTCCGCCCACCGTACCTGGAATACCCGCCAGAAACTCTGCATCAGCGAGCCGGTGCTTAGCCGCAAATCGCGCAATTTTTGCGCAAGCTATGCCTGCCCCGGCATAAATCAAACCATTTGAACCATTGTGTTCAATCAACTGCAGTTCCTCGAGTTGCGCATGAACCGCAACCACGGTCCCACGTAAACCTCCATCGCGAACTAGCAAATTACTCCCCAGTCCAACCACATAAACCGGCTCATCGGTTGGTAGATCGCGCAAAAAAACTGCAAGATCGCGCAAATCAGCAGGGATATAATAACGCTCGGCACAACCGCCCGCCCGCCATGAAGTATGCTTGCTCATCGGCTCCCTGAGGCGCATTTCCCCGTTTATCCCAAGTTTGTTCATGTTAATCATTTTCGCTTCACCGGATGCTGGCATGCCAATCCCCGTATCACGCAACAAGCTGCCCATATCCCATCGATTTTCAGTATTCATTGCTATTTACAACAATCAATTTGTTTCTCATCTGCGCAATGTGCGGCGCCACCTTGGCTATAGAACCTGCACCCAGCACCAGAACCACATCGCCATCCTGCACGGCATCCATTATCGCAACCGGCAAATCCTCGACGTTTTCAACATAGATGGGCTCTACTTTTCCCTGTATTCGGATGGAACGCGCTAACGACTTGCTGTCTGCTGCAACAATTGGTTCTTCGCCTGCCGCATACACTTCCGTTAACAACAAGCCATCCGCTTGGGATAATACTTTTATGAAATCTTCAAATAAATCTCGGGTTCGTGTATAGCGATGGGGTTGAAATGCCACCAGTAAACCGCGGCCTGGAAAAGCGCCGCGGGCAGCTTTGATAGTCGCATCGATTTCGGCGGGATGGTGCCCATAATCATCGATTAGAGTAAAGCTCTTCTGCGCAGATAACTTGATTTCTCCATATTGTTGAAAACGTCTTTCGATACCTTTGAATTCTGATAGCGCTTTGATAATCGCTGCGTCCGGGACGCCAATCTCATTAGCGACGGTAATAGCCGCCAGTGCATTCTGTATATTATGCAATCCAGGCAAGTTTAGTGTGATTCCCAGTTTGCGCGCGGATCCATTCACCCCCACTATAGCGGTAAATCTCATCTGACTACTATCTTGTTCGATATCAATGGCACGGACTTGCGCATTTTCAGACAATCCATATGTTGTAATAGGTTTGGTAATAGCAGGCATCACATCGCGTACGTTAGGATCATCCATGCACAATACCGCCATGCCATAAAAAGGCAGATGCTGCACAAACTCTACAAATGTTTGCTTCAAGCGGTTAAAATCATAGCCATAAGTAGTCATATGGTCGGCGTCTATATTCGTCACCACCGTCAATACCGGTTGTAAATATAAAAAAGAAGCATCCGACTCGTCCGCTTCTACCACAATGAATTCACCGCTTCCCAATTTAGCATGGCAACCCGCTGCTTCCAGTTTCCCGCCGATAACAAATGTTGGATCCATGTCGGCCGCCGCAAGTATGCTGGCAATAAGGCTGGTAGTGGTGGTTTTTCCATGCGCACCCGCTATCGCGATACCCCGGCGTAATCTGAGTAATTCGGCCAGCATCAGAGCACGGGGCACGACGGGGATGTTTTTGTTCTTGGCTGCGATAACTTCAGGATTATCCGGTCCGACTGCAGTGGAAGTGACCACGACATCAGCGCCCGCTATCTGCTGATTATCATGACCCACGTATACCTTTACACCCAGCTTGCTTAAACGTTTCGTTACCTCACTAGCCACCAAATCGGAACCTGTCACCTGATAACCCAAATTCACAAAAACTTCAGCGATGCCGCTCATGCCTGAACCACCGATGCCGACAAAATGAATGTGCTTCACTTTATGTTTCATGTCATCCCCTTACTGAGTTCAACGCATGCTTCGGCAACTACTTTGGTAGCTTCCGGTTTTGCCAAATTGCGTGCTGCTATAGCCATAGCGAGCAATTTATCCCGTGTCAGACTCATCAGCAGTTCCGCTAATTTCATCTCGGTAAATTCACTTTGTGGCACTAATATTGCCGCTTCATGATTGGAAAGAAACCGGGCATTACTGGTTTGATGATCATCAACCGCATGAGGGTAGGGGACTAATATACTGGCAACGCCAGCAGCGCTTAATTCCGCGATTGTCAGCGCGCCAGCGCGGCACAGTACCAAATCACAGGTTGCATAGCATTTAGCCATGTCGTTGATAAAGGCAATTACTTCTCCTTCCAAATGTATATCAGCATAGCGTTTTTCAACAGCTTCCAGATGCGTGGTACCCGTCTGATGTGTCACAAGCGGACGAACATTCTCAGGTATCAATTTAAGCGCTTGTGGAACCACGGAATTTAAAATCTGCGCACCCAGGCTGCCGCCGACTACGAGAAGCTTCAGTTTTCCTTGCCGCCCCTGAAAACGCTTTTCCGGTACTTCCAGCTGCGTAATCTGAGCACGCACCGGATTGCCCGAAAATACCGCTTTTCCTTTACTGGCATGGATAGCGTCAGGAAAACCCAACATCACCTTATCCGCGAGCTTGGCCAGAATTTTATTTGTCAATCCCGGTATGGAATTCTGTTCATGAATAATCAATGGCTTATTTAATAACGATGCCATCATGCCTCCTGGGAAAGCCGGATATCCGCCCATTCCCAAAACCACATCGGGATTGACGCGACGCAAGATACGAATACTTTGTAAAAATGCCCGGATCAATCGCAGTGGCAATATAAACCATGCAAATAGACGCTTACCGCGCAATCCGGAAAAATTAATAACCTCCGTTTTATAACCCTGTTGCGATACTAACTTTAATTCCATGCCCGTTTGCGTTCCCAACCACACGATATGCCATTCCAGCCCCTTGAGGTAATCGGCTACTGCCAGCGCCGGGAATACATGTCCTCCGGTACCGCCCGCCATAATTAAGATCGTGCGGGGCTTCATACCGTCACCCCCCGCAAGCGTTGCCTGTTTTCCCAATCTATGCGTAACAATACGGCCAAGGCAATACAGTTTGCCGTAATACTGCTACCGCCAAAACTCAACAGCGGCAACGTCAACCCTTTAGTAGGCAAAACCCCCATATTGACACCCATATTGATCAATGCTTGCAAGCCAATCCAAATTCCAATTCCTTGCGCCACCAAAGCGGAAAATGGCGACTCCAGTTTCGCGGCCAGCCGCCCGATGACAAAAGCGCGCATGATCAAACCTATGAATAAAATTATTACTGCGGTAACACCAACAAACCCCAATTCTTCAGCTAAAACCGATAGCAAAAAATCTGTATGCGCTTCCGGCAAATAAAACAATTTTTCAACACTTCCCCCCAGCCCGACACCCAGCCATTCACCGCGTCCGAATGCGATCAAAGCATGACTCAATTGATAACCATTGCCATAAGGATCGGCCCAGGGATCCATAAATGCCACCACCCGGCCCAGCCGGTAAGGAGAGCTCAGAATCAGTCCATACAAACCAACTGCCAGAATACAAATCAACCCGATAAATATTTTTAAACTGACGCCACCCAAAAACAAAATAGACATTGCTAACATCGTCACTACAAAAAAAGCGCCAAAATCCGGCTCCAGCAACAATAGAAAGCCCACCACGGCCATCACGATAGTAATGGGAAGAAATCCCTTCAGCAGGCAACCCAGGTCTTCCGCTTTGCGGTTAACATAATCGGCAGCGTACAATACCATTGCAAATTTCATGAATTCAGATGGCTGGAGATTGACTACATATAAAGAAATCCATCGTTGGCTGCCATTGACTTCGTGACCAATTCCGGGAATCAACACAAGCACTAGCAAAAGCGCATTGGCCATAAATAAATAACCCGCATATTTCTGCCAGACGTGCATCGGAATCTGAAAAACGATTAATCCTAGTGTGAGGCCTATGACCAAAAAACTAACGTGTCTGAGCAAATAATAATTGGCGCGATCCGCACCGAACTGCGCTTCTGCTATCGCAATCGAAGCTGAATAAATCATGATTAATCCAATGCTCAGCAACAATATTGCCGACCATACCAACGCTTGATCATAGTCAGCCAAAACTCTGGTTCTTAGGTTGCCTGCCTGATAACTCATTGATTAATGCCTTTTATGTCCAAAACTGAAAAACTTGTTCTCAATATCTTTTACTGCTGCAACAAATACTTCCGCGCGATGAATATAATTCCTGAACATGTCGAAACTGGCGCAAGCAGGCGATAGCAGCACCGCATCACCCCCTTGCGCTAATAAAAAGCTTTTTTGCATTGCTTCTTCCATCGTAACTGCAAAATGCACCGGTACACCGCATTCTTTTAGTTCGTTTGCAATGATTCCGGCATCGCGGCCAATCAGAACCACAGCTCGGGCATTATTGGCAACAGCTTGCCTCAGATAGGAAAAATTTTGTCCTTTGCCATCACCGCCTGCAATCAGCACCACTTTCTGTTGCATGCCATTAAGCGCCGCAACGGTAGCACCTACATTCGTACTTTTGGAGTCATCATAGAAAGTAACGCCATTAAACGCTGCAACCTTTTCCATGCGGTGCGGCAGCCCCCGGAATTCCCGCAAAGCCGTCAACAAGGGATCGGCAGGTATGTTTAATGCCCGGCATAGAGCCAATGCTGCCAGTGCATTGGCGGCATTATGCAATCCATTTACTATCAGGTCAGAAGTCTTTATCAACCGTTCATTACCTTCAGCCAGCCACAGTTCATCGCCATCCTGGATGAGACCGAAATCCGCCTGAGTCGGTGGCTCGTCGATCCCAAAAGTGATTTGCTTCCTATCTGCCAGCGCCATAGCGCAGACCACTCGATCAGTACGGTTGAGCACTTGGATTCCTGTACCATCTTCATGCAGAAAAATCCTTGCCTTTGCAGCATCGTAATCTTGCATAGTACGATAACGATCCAAATGATCCTCGCTCACATTCAGTACAGCAGCTACATCAGCATTTAAATTATGCGTTGTTTCCAATTGAAAACTGGAAGTTTCAAGTACCCAAGCCTGCGGCCAGTTACCCGAGTCGATACGCTGCATTAATGAAGTAAGAACGGCAGGGCCGATATTACCCGCAACTTCAACATTCCAGCCTGCTTTTTTCAGCATTGCGCCCACCATTGCGGTCACAGTGGTTTTCCCATTCGATCCCGTAATAGCCAAAATTTTGGGTTTAGGCAAATTGCTCTGTTTCAGCGCCCAAGAAAAAAGCACCATATCGCCCACAACTGGAATATCACGTTGCAGCCCCTCTTGCACACAAGGATCTGCCAAAGAAACACCGGGGCTAATTGCTATCATATCGATACCATCAAATATTCGCGGTTCAAACTTGCCTTTGTAAATTTGAATTTGAGGAAAAGCCCTTTCTATTTCTTTCCAATTGGGCGGTTCATCACGGCTATCCGCAACGCTGACCCGCGCGCCTTGACGAGATAGCCATTTCACCATGGACAGCCCCGTTTCACCCATACCTAGCACAAGTACTATTTTATCTTGTAAATTCATCTCAGTTTTAATGTCGACAGTCCAACCAGCACTAAAATAAGGGTAATAATCCAGAACCGGACCACTACCTGATTTTCTTTCCAGCCCTTCAATTCAAAATGATGATGCAATGGCGCCATACGAAAAATACGCTTTCCCAGTAACTTAAATGAAGCCACCTGCAGCATGACAGAGAGTGCTTCGATCACAAACACGCCCCCCATGATTACTAATACAATTTCTTGACGCACAATGACGGTAACCACACCAAGCGCGGCGCCCAAAGCAAGAGCTCCGACATCGCCCATGAATACTTCAGCCGGATAAGCGTTAAACCACAAGAATGCCAATCCCGCGCCAGCCAAAGCACCGCAAAAAACAGATAACTCCCCAGTATTGGGGATATAAGGTATTCCTAGATATTTTGCGAAAATGACATGGCCTGTAACATACGCAAACACAGCTAGTGCGCTACTGATCATGACCGTTGGCATAATGGCCAGTCCATCCAGACCATCCGTTAAATTCACCGCGTTGCTGGTGCCCACAATTACAAAATAGGCCAATATGACAAAACCTATGCCCCCCAGCGGAATGGCAATTTCCTTAAAAAAGGGCACAATCATATCGGTCTGCACAGACATTTCCGCAGTCCAGGCCAGATATGATGCGACCGTTACTGCGATCACAGATTGCCAAAAAAACTTACTGCGCGCGGAAAGCCCCTTAGGATTGCGATACACAACTTTGCGATAGTCATCAATCCAGCCGATCACGCCAAAACTCATTGTCGTCAACAATACCACCCAGACATAGCGGTTACTTAAATCTGCCCATAACAGCGTTGTCAAAACAATCGACATCAATATCAAAGCACCTCCCATCGTCGGAGTTCCTGCTTTGATAAGATGAGTCTGTGGCCCATCATCTCGCACGGATTGCCCGATTTTGTAGGCAGTCAATTTTCTTATCATCATTGGGCCGATTAGAAAAGAAATAATCAGCGCGGTGATAACCGCGAGCATCGAGCGTAGCGTAATGTAGCTAAATACATTGAAAACCCGGATATCTTGGGCTAGCCATTGAGAAAATGCTAACAGCATAAAAAAAACTCCAATTATCTCTCCTCGTTTTTTAGCTTGTGTGCATCTTTAGCGTCTATAGCGTCGTTATATCAATATTAAACTTCTAATCCCCTCACTACTCGTTCCATTTGCATAAACCGCGACCCCTTTATCAATACCGTCACATGCTCTGCAAGCAATTGCTTAGTTGTATTAAGCAGTTCATCCAATGTTTTAAAATGCTGCGCACCGGGACCAAATTCTTCCGCGGCATATGCACTAAGTTCACCTAACGTCAATAGCCGATCAAGCCCTGCTTTACGGGCTTCGATGCCCATCGCGCGATGTAAAGCTATGGCCGCTTCGCCCAATTCACCCATGTCGCCCAAAATCAGTATTCTCGTACCTTTTATTGCTGCCAAAACCGCCAATGCGGCCCGCACCGATGCCGGATTGGCGTTATAGGTATCATCAATTATTTGGGCATGATACAAACCGGATTTTTTCTGCATACGTCCCTGCACACCTTGAAAACTCTCAAGTCCTGATGCAATCACTTCTTTCTCAATACCTAAAGCGGTTGTCGCCGCAGCGGCGGCTAACGCGTTATAAATATTATGTATACCCGGAACTTGCAGCCTTACTTCTTCCATACCATCGGGCAATTTCAACATGATGCTGCCATGCAAGGTATCTGCTTGATATTCGGCTGTCACTGCAATGCTTTTGTTCTGCAATCCAAATGTTACGACCCGCCGTGAGCCTGCATATTTAAACCATTCAGGCGCAAACGCATCGTCTGCATTAATCACTGCTACGCCTTGCTGGTCTAATCCTTCAAATATTTCAGCTTTAGCGCGTGCCACGGCAGCTACGGAACCTAATCCTTCAATATGTGCTGTCCCGGCATTTGTAATCAAAGCGACTGCGGGCCTTACCAGATGTGTCAGATAAGAAATCTCGCCGAGATGGTTCATGCCCATTTCAATCACTGCATAGCGATGGTGTTGCCGCAAACGCAATAACATATGCGGCACGCCGATTTCATTGTTCAAATTTCCCTCGGTGGCCAGTACACCTTCAATCTTTTCATTCGATTGCACTGCATCGTTTGCGACTTGCCGGCGCAAAATCGAAGCAATCATTTCCTTTACTGTCGTTTTACCGTTACTTCCGGTAACACCAATAATTGGCAATGTGAAGCAATTCCTCCAATAAGCAGCCAATTGTCCCAAACCTGTCTTGGTATCTTTAACCCGGATAAACGGTATGCCAGCTGGCAATTCATTACTGGTGGCTGTCTGATTGAGCATGACTGCAACGGCACCGTTCTCGACAGCGCTGCCAACGAATTGACTGCCGTCAAAATTTGCACCGGTCAATGCGATAAATAAATTTCCAGGTTTCAATGTCCGGCTATCCGTGCTGACCCCTGTAAACGCAATGTCTTTACCACCCCAATCGGCATGTAAAGCTTGAGCCGCTTCCTTGATCATCATCATTGACTCACTCGCGCTTTTATAAATAAATCGTGCAATACTTGTTGCACGACATCAATATCACTGAATGGAATTTTTTTTCCTTTTATCTCCTGAAATTTTTCATGCCCTTTTCCCGCAATCAAAACGATGTCTCCAAGCTGCGCATTATCGGCTGCCTGATAAATGGCTGATGTGCGATCAACCTCAATCTGATAATTATTACTGCTCGCACCTGCAGCAATATCTTTAATGATGTTCAGAGCATTCTCACTGCGAGGGTTATCGCTCGTAAAAATCACTTCATCCGCCAACCGGGTAGCCACTTCTCCAATCATTTCCCGCTTACCTTTGTCGCGATCGCCCCCGCAGCCGACGACGCAATATAAGCGCGATTGATGTTTTTGCTTATCTTTGCCGCTCAGATGACTCGCAGTTGTACGTAAAATTTCGCGTAATGTGCATAACGCCTTCTCAAGCGCGTCCGGAGTATGCGCATAATCAACAATGACAACGGGTTGACCTGCCGCCGTAAATTTTTCCATTCGCCCAGGAATAGGGCGTATATGCTGCAAAGACTGAACGGCATCGGTCAGATTGATGCCGCTTGCTAGTAAGGCAGCGGTTACTGCCAGTAAATTCGAAGCATTAAATTTCCCCAATAAATTAATGCGTAAATGCTCGGAATTGCCTTCATACTCGATATCAAATTCGATTCCGTTGAGATCGGCGTTCAGATTTGAACCATAGACCATCTTAAAATGTTTCGCATAATACCCAATTTCTGGGTACTGAAAACCATATCCGATTATTTCTGTTTTCTTGTTTGCAAGTTGCCGTGACAACTCAACGCCTAGCACATCATCCATGTTAATGACCGCATATTTCAATTCCGGCCAGAAAAATAAACGCGCTTTCGCAGCTGCGTAGGCATCCATGTCTTGATGATAATCCAAATGATCACGCGACAGATTGGTCAATACAGCTACCGAGAATGTTGTGCCATTGATCCGTCCTTGCACAATGCCATGGGACGAAACTTCCATTGCCACACAACTGGCTCCTTGTTGTTTATAATCCGCTAGCAAACGCTGTAACACGGCTGCATCAGGCGTGGTATTTTCTGAACTTTCCAGTGCGCCATCGAAGCCATTTCCCAACGTTCCAATTACAGCAGCTTTTTTGTTCAAACTTGTCATGGCTTGCGCGTACCAATGACAACACGAGGTTTTACCATTGGTTCCGGTAATTCCGATCGTCCACAATTTTTTTGAGGGCTCACCGTAAACATAGCTGGCAATCCAGCCTGCTTTTTCGCGGAGCTCGCTGATGGGTAATGCAGGAATACGCCAAGCCGGATTCCATGAAAAATCTTGTGGATCCCACAAAATTGCATTGGCTCCTGCGGCCATTGCTTGCGGAATAAATTTACGTCCATCATTTTTTTCCCCCGCATAAGCCAGGAAAGTATCACCCGGATTAATTTTCCGGCTATCCGAAACAAGATTATTTATGTTTACCCCAATTTCATCCAACAGATGATTATCAAATTGTTTTAATGCTTTTCTCTTAGCAGTCATTGTTCATCCTTCATCACCCATTTCGGGTGTAGCAGTAAAAGTAATGACATTATTGGCGGGTGCATCGGGAGGTATATTTAAAATATGTAATGCGCTACTCATTACTTTACTAAACACAGGAGCAGCTACAGCGCCGCCAAAATATTTCCCTGCCGATGGTTCATCTATCATTACTGCTATGATTAATCGTGGATTTGATGCCGGTGCATAGCCGACAAACGTTGAAATATAGTGTTTTTTAGCGTACTGGCCGTCGATCAGTTTATGCGCCGTTCCAGTTTTGCCGGCAACACGGTAGCCATGAATTTGCGCAAGCGGCGCCGTGCCACCCGGCTGGGTCGCCATTTCCAACATCTGACTTATGGCTAATGCAGTATGACGGGAAATGACGCGCTGTCCCATTACGGGCATGTCTCTTTTCACTAGGGATATGGGTTTTAATTCGCCGCCGCTGGCAAATATCGTATAGGCCCGGGCTAATTGCAGGAGGCTCGTAGAAATACCATGTCCATATGACATGGTAGCCTGTTCGATCGGACGCCATGTATTGTACGAACGTAATATTCCGCTTGCTTCTCCCGGAAAGCCCGAATTCGTAAGCGCCCCGAATCCAGCACGATTGAACATCTCCCACATTGTTTGCGGAGCAAGCGACAGGGCAATTTTTGCAGTTCCGACATTACTGGATTGCTGAATGATCTGCGCAACCGTCAGCTCTCCTTTGTTATTAATGTCGCGTATGGTCCGTCTGCCCACATGCAACATCCCCGGCGATGTTTGCAGCATGGTATTGAAATTGACTTTTCCTACTTCCATTGCTATGGCCACGGTAAATGGCTTCAAAGTAGAACCCGGCTCAAAAGTATCGATCAATGCGCGATTACGGATTTTCTCGTGACTGATTGTTGAACGATTATTCGGGTTGTAAGCAGGCAAATTAGTTAGCGCTAATATTTCCCCGCTTTGCGCATCTATTACGACGATACTTCCCGCTTTGGCTTTATTTAGTTTTACCGCTTCTTTCAATTCTGCATGCGCGCGATACTGGATTCTTCTATCGATAGATAGAATCAGATCCTGTCCCTGTTTGGGCAAACGGATATTCTCGATATCCTCAATAATTCGCCCCTTGTTATCTTTAATAACACGGCGGCTTCCGAGCTTGCCGGCAAGTTCTTCCTGCCAGCCTCGCTCGACGCCTTCCTGTCCTTCATCGTTAATATCTGTAAAACCCAATACATGTGCGGCAAATTCACCTTCTGGATAATATCGTTTGGATTCATAAGAGAAATGCACGCCCGGAATTTTTAGTTTCATAATTTTTTCAGCAACTTCCGGCACTACTTGGCGTTTTAGGTAAACGAATCGGCTATTTTGCCTGTGAATGCGTTCCTCAATATCCTTGCTGTTTGCTTCCAGTAAAAGGGATAAGTGTTTCAATTGCTCAGCGGTTATTTTTGCAACTTTCGGGTCAGCATACACAGATGCTATCGGTGAACTGATTGCCAGCACATGCCCATTTCTATCTGTAATCATGCCTCTATCGGCGCTCATTGACACGATTCTGCTATATCTCGATTCTCCTTTTTCCTGGAGAAAATCATTGTGCATGCCTTGTAGATAGGCAGCACGCCCAATCAAACCGCACAACCCGAGCGCCAGAAAACCGAACAACAGGCGTGAACGCCAAGGCAGTAATGTAATCGGTGGTTTGTGTTTACTAATCACGTTTTACGGGATCCTTGAAACTTGACTGATTTTCTGCCGTGCTAATTGATACAATCTGAATATCCGCAGCTGCAGGCACCAACATGTTTAAATGCTCCCTAGCGATACGCTCGATACGGCCATGCATGATTAAAGTGCTTTGTTCCAATTGCAATCTGCCCCATTCCACATCGAACTTTCGTTCGATTTCCTTTTCATTTTCCAATGCCATAAAAAGCTTTCGTGCGGTATGTTGGGAAGTCACTACCCCCAATGCGCAGATAATTAGCACAAGCATAAGGAAAATATTCAGCTTAAACATGCGCTACTGAGTTAAAGCAATTTTTTCGGCCACACGCATAACGGCACTCCTTGCTCTCGCATTTTCAACAACTTCTTCTTTACTTGGACGAATTGCTTTACCGATTAGCTGCAATTGTTGCTGGCTAATTTTTTGCAACTCTTTTTCTCTTAATGGCACACTACGAGGCAATTTGTCAGCACTGGCCGCAGCACGCATAAAACGCTTTACTATCCTATCTTCTAGCGAATGAAAACTAATCACTACCAGCCTCCCGCCTGGTTTGATCAATTCAAGGCATTGCGGCAAAGCTAGCGACAACTCCTTAAGCTCCTGATTGAGATAAATCCGTATCGCCTGAAAAGTGCGCGTCGCCGGATGTTGCATAGTTTCCCGCTGGCGCTGACGCGAGCGCACAACCGTTGCGACAATTTCGGCAAGTTGTAATGTGGTAACAATAGGCTGCCGCGTTCTTGCCATAATAATCGCTCTTGCAATCTGCCGAGCATACCGTTCTTCGCCATATTCCCTTATTACCTTTTCCAGTTGATCTTCCGTAACATTGGCAAGCCATTCTGCCGCTGACTGCCCGCTACTGGTATCCATGCGCATATCGAGCGGTCCAGAAGTCCGGAAACTGAATCCGCGCTCAACTTCTTCCAATTGCGGTGATGACACGCCCAAGTCCAGCAAAATGCCATCAACCTTTGTAATAGCCATTTCCTGCAACATCCGTTGCATAGCGGAAAAGCTGCCATGTTTGATACAGAATCGTTTATCTGCAATCTTCTTACCCGCCGCAACTGCTTCGGGATCTTTATCTAAAGCGATTAACCTGCCATTTTCACCCAGACGCGACAGAATTAGACGGCTATGACCTCCGCGACCGAACGTGCCATCCACATAAATCCCGCCCACTTTGATTGCTAATGCATCAACCGCTTCATGCAGCAATACCGGAGCGTGCATTTGCACCTCTATCGCTTTTACAGCGAAAAACCTTCTAACTCTGGCGGCATATCGCCATTATTAAAAACCAAAGCATTCTCAATTTGCATATTCCATTGTTTCTCATCCCACAATTCCAGTTTCATGCCCTGACCAACCAAAACCACTTCTTTGGACAAACTCGCGAATTGACGTAAAGACGGGGATACTAAAATGCGACCGGCAGTGCCAGTGATGTAGAGATGGACGCTGCCGGTCGCATTTTAGTATCCCCGTCTTTACGTCAATTCGCGAGTTTGTCCAAAGAAGTGGTTTTGGTTGGTCAGGGCATGAAACTGGAATTGTGGGATGAGAAACAATGGAATATGCAAATTGAGAA
>SSFV01000018.1 GCA_008015565.1 Nitrosomonas sp.
CCTTAAACATTAAGCCTCAATTACACTGAGATGAGAAAATCGCAGCCTTTTGCAAAGGTCTCTTCACTTTATTTTGCGTAAAGAGTCTCACGCTGGAAAACAGTAAAATAAAATTCCAAGTGAGCACATCGAACGCGTTAGTGTAAGATCCTTCTTACATCAGGTTAATTCTGTAAAATTGATCAAAGGTTCAAATATTTTTGAAAAAATTTTAGACGGCAATTTCTTTTCGTTTCAACACATTGTAATTTGTTCTATCAAATAGGAGGGATTGTAACCGAGGTGGAGAAAAGGCATATAACGAGATATTTTAGAAGCCAATGTTAGGTATCGGAAAAGAGTGTATCTAAGTGAGGGTGAAGAAGCTGGAACCAAGCAAATGGGTAACGCAATTCACGATTTTGAGTTAGGATAACGAACGTAGTGCTGAAATGAAGAAATGTAGCAAAAGGAAATAGCAGACTTCGCCATAAATAAATTAACGTTAATACTGCTGTTTATGAAGACAAAATTGGTTATTGATATTGTCATTGCCATAGCCTGCTTCAAGCATAGAACTGCTGAACATTGAGTTTAACAAAACCTATACTGGTAATTCATTCTCTACTAGCTTTGCCCAATACGCAGCTCCTAGTGGTAAAACTGCATCATTGAAATCGTAATTCGGATTATGCAACAGGCAGTTGCCTGTCGTGTTTCCGTTGCCAATCCAGATATAACACCCTGGCTTTTTTTCTAGCATGAATGCAAAGTCCTCGGCACCCATACTGGAAATTGGAGAAGTATCGACACAATCTTTGCCCGCAACAGCAATTGCAGCACGAATTGCGCTGGCAGTTTCTGCCGGGCTGTTAATTGTGACCGGATAGCCAGGATTTTCGGGATTGAAGCGAATGTCGATATGGATTCTAAAACCGGTGGCGACGCTATGGGATAAGTTCCGGATGCTATGTTCCAGTTGTTCACGCACAGAATTACTAAAACTTCGAAAGGTGCCGCGCACCACTGCTGAATCTGGTAATGCATTCCAGGTATTACCACCATGCACCTGAGTGATACTGACCACTGCAGCATCGGTTGGATCGATCTGGCGGCTGACGATGGTTTGCAATTGGGTAATCAAGTGCGCCGCTGCAACCAGCACATCACTGCCAAGGTGTGGCATTGCAGCATGCGTGCCTTTACCATTAAAGGTAATTTCAAAACAATCGAACGAAGCCATCATTGGGCCGATTTTGACAGCAAAATGACCAGTGGGGATATTTGGAAAATTATGCATACCGAACACCCTTTTTACTGGAAAATGTTCAAATAAACCTTCATTGATCATTTGATGTGCGCCGGCGCGACATTCCTCTGCCGGTTGAAAAATAAAATGCACCGTGCCATCGAAATGGCCGTGGCGGGCGAGATAATGCGCTGCGCCGAGCAACATGGCACAGTGCCCGTCATGACCGCAAGCATGCATTTTGCCAAAATTACTTGATGCGTATTCGAAGTGATTTTGTTCTTGAATAAATAATGCGTCCATATCGGCACGTAAGGCGATATTATTTCTGCCGGTGCCTCGACGCAAAACCCCGACTATGCCGGTTTTCGCCAGACCTTGATGTACTTCGATTCCAATTTGCTGCAGTTGTTGCGCAATCAACCGGGCGGTTGCAGTTTCTTCAAATGCAGTTTCCGGATGTTGATGGATTTGTCTGCGCCAGCTTTGCATATCTGCATGTAATGTGAGAATTTCTGCGGGAATATTCATAAAGCAATCTGTAACTTGTATCGTGCAAATATTGCAGCATACCTTATTAAGCTGCAGGTTCAAATACTGCCAGCGATTCCACATGAGCGGTATGCGAAACCATGTTGACTACCCTCAGCAGCACATCATCGCCAGCCACCCTTATGCACCCCATATTGCTTCATCACAAGCGAATATTGTAGGATTGAACGAAACATATACTACTTTTTGAGGTGGCGTCGCTGTGGTGGTCAGTGCTTTCATTACAGTTAGGGCGTCTGCACGGGGTAAATCGATCAAAACCCGATCTGTGCAGCCCGGCCGTCCATCCAAATTACTTATTGTTTGCACCAAAGCTTTCCAGGCTTCTTCGCTTCACTTGAATAAGTTACGCGCGGTGAAAATGGTTTTGTGGCTCATATTATTCTTCTGAGCGGCTAATTCGGCACGCGCACGCAATGCATTGGGTCCCTCCAATCCGATTACCCGTCGTGCGCGTGTCGCTAGAGGCAATGTAAAGTTACCGAATCCGCAAAAAATCGACGATCACATCGTCTGCTTCCGGCTTCAGTAATTCAGTAGCTTGGCTAACTAGAGCGGTATTGATTTGATGATTGATTTGCGTGAAATAGGTAGGTGAGAATGATAAAGTAACACCGAATTCAGATAATTCAAACGATAGTATGTCTGATTCTTCACCGTTCATGGCGCAACCGTATCGGGCGCCAGACTGCAGCCACATCGATATCTGGTCGGTTCGGCCAAATTGCATCAGTGCTTTGCAGTCGTCCATGTTCGGTGGATCCAGCGCGCAATACCAACACAACGGCTTACGCTCCCATCGCAACTTCAATTTGCGGCACCCGGTCGCGAATCGATAAACCCGCAATTAGCTTGCGTAACGGCATTAGCAAATTGGAAATACGACCAGGAAGTATTGCAGAAGATTGCAAATCGGCAACGAAACTTCTTGCACGTTCATGAGATCCTGCCAGCATACTTTGTTTGCGCTGTACATAACGTGCTGACAATCGCGCCCGATGACGGTACCCCCATATTGGACCATCAATAGATGCTAGCATGTACTGAGGGCGTACCTGTGCCAATCGCCACAACGCATCTTCCAAAGTTCATTGCTTGATAGCAAGTTGTGCTTTTGCGCATAGGTGCTGCAGGGAACATCCCCCGCAAGCACCTTGTGCGGAACCGAAGTGTGCAACATTGCGGCGTTATCCGGTAAGAAGTTCGACACACCATGGCAAGGCTATTCCTCTGCCACCAAGATTAAGTGATTCGATTTTAACCTCAAGCAATCGGTCATAGCTTCTCATCGCTGTTTGAAAGGACTACAGAACTCTTCACAATTAACGCCAATTCAGCACAACATAACGTGATGCTCCATTTTCCCGTACCAATAGCAAAAGGTTTTTCTTATTGTTGTTTTTAACAACCTGCTTAAATTCGTCGGAAGAATTTACTTGCTTGCGATTTGCTTCCAGAATTACCGCGCCGCGGTTAATGCCTGCCATCGAAGCTATCGAGCCAGGTGCTACTTCGGTAACGATAACACCATCTCCTCGCTTGACACCATATTGCCGTGCTAAATCAGCGGTAATTGTCTGCACAGTCAAACCAAGTTTTTCGGTATATTGTGCAGGTTCCTGTGCAGCCAGCTTATCATCGCTTAACTTGTCAATTTTGACCGTTAATGTGCGTTGTTTGTCATCCCGCACAATGTCAAATTCAACTTCACTACCCGGTTTGGCCATGGCGATTTGATTACGGAAATCGCCAATATCACTAACTGAGCGCCCCTGATAGTTAACAATCACATCACCTGGCTTAAGGCCCGCTCTGGCTGCAGGAGAATTTTTGCTAACCTGAGCAATCAGGATTCCTTTATCATTCTTCAGATCAAAGGATTTTGCTAGTTCAGGAGTGAGCGGTTGAATCACGATGCCAAGATAACCACGCACTACCTCACCTTGCTCGATCAATTGATTGGCAATGCGTTCTGCCAGGTTGATCGGAATAGCAAAACCGATACCCATGTAACCACCGCTGCGACTGAAAATCGCGGTATTCATTCCAATTACTTCACCATCCAAATTGACTAGTGGCCCTCCCGAATTACCAGGGTTGATAGCCGCATCGGTTTGAATGAAATCTTCATAATCATTAATTCCTAGAGAGGTTCTGCCTTTAGCGCTAACCACGCCAACAGTCAATGTATGACTTAGACCAAAAGGATTGCCTATAGCCACCACCCATTCACCGACTTCAAGCTGAGAATAATCGCCCAATTGCACTGCGGGTAGTCCACTGGCTTCAATTTCTATGACTGCAATATCCGATTTTGGATCGGTGCCTTTAATTTTTGCTTCAAATTCACGTCCATCCAGGAACTTTACGCTGATTTTTCCATTACCTTCGACAACATGATTATTGGTAAGAATATATGTCTTATTATTAGATTGCTTGTTTTGTGATGGAAAAACAAAGCCAGATCCTTGCCCCATAACCGAACGTTGTTCACCCGGAGCATTGAATCGGGGAAACTCTGGGAACCGGTCTCCAAAAAAACGTTTAAAAAAATCGTCGCCAAACGGCAATTGCTCGCCATTCCCAAAAGGAAAACCAAATGGCGTTTGTTTGGCATTTTCTTTTTCAACTTGAATCAATACTACCGATGGCGAAACTTTTCGCGCCACCTCTGCAAAAGCCTTACTAGTTTGCCGCAAACTTTCAATACCGTTACCCTGTGCGAGTAAATTAAACGGCATTAACAATCCTAATACAAGAGCCATGAAAAAATTACGGTATGCAAACATGTTTCATTTCCTTCATTTAATAATATGTTAACCATTTATCAGACAAAATATGTCATCTATAGTTGTGGATCATGAGCGTAAATTACAAGTAATCATGATTCAATGATTAAATCTGGTAGTATTTTTTTATTTCAAGATGAATAGATATGATTATTGTTATTTCTCCAGCAAAAACACTTGATTTTGAAACACCAGCGAGCACTCAGAATTACACTCACCCTGATTTTCTTGATGATTCGGCAATCTTAATCGATCAGCTCAAAAAAATGGAGCCTGGCCAAATTGGCAGTCTAATGTCAATT
Organism: Nitrosomonas sp.; assembly: GCA_008015565.1. Classification (GTDB taxonomy): domain Bacteria; phylum Pseudomonadota; class Gammaproteobacteria; order Burkholderiales; family Nitrosomonadaceae; genus Nitrosomonas. Next base: position 4,872 of record SSFV01000018.1, read on the forward strand.
AGCCCAAAGCTGGCGATTTTGAATTCAAATCGTTATTTTGGTTGGCAGCGTCCATTTACTATGGCAAATGCGAAACAATCGGTTTTAGCTTTTAAAGGGGATGTTTACACTGGTTTAGATGCCGACACCATGACTACTGCAGAATTGTCTTTTGCTCAGAGTCACTTGCGCATTCTTTCTGGATTATATGGAGTGCTGCGTCCATTGGATCTGATCCAGGCCTATAGATTGGAAATGGGCACGAAACTCAAAAATACTCGTGGTAATAATTTGTATGAATTCTGGGGAGATAGAATTACCCATGCGCTTAATCAAGATTTAAAAAAACAAAAAACTGAAATTTTAGTTAATCTGGCTTCGAATGAATATTTCCACTCCATCCAGCCTGATAAACTTAGGGCGCGGATTATCACTCCAGTTTTCAAAGATCAAAAAAATGGCGCTTACAAAATTATAAGCTTTTTCGCCAAAAAGGCCCGTGGCATGATGAGCCGTTATATTATTCACAACAAACTTACAGACTCTGAAACCATTAAACACTTTGATATTGCCGGCTACCGTTTTAGTGAAGGAGACAGCAATCAGGATACATGGATTTTCACTCGGCCGGAATCGAAATCAGCGTGATTTACCGCACAGTAGATTTTCTTAATCAGGGAAAAGATGGATAGCAAAAGAGCAGTTGAATTGGCAAAAAACTATGTTTTATTATCCAATAATCATAATTTGGCGTGTATAAAACCGCTATTTTCCAATAATGCGAGTTATCATTCCGCCTACTTCGGCGAGTATCAAGGCATTGATGCTATCTACGCTATGATGGCCAGTTTCTTCAGTCGTTTCCCAGATGCTCATTGGGAGGTGAATGAGTATCGGAATATTGATAATAATGGCGTGGAATTTATGTTTAACATGACTGGAGTGGATTCTTCTTGCGGGAAACGGATAAATCGGCACGGGTTAGAACGTGTTTACTTCACTGCGGACGGATTGATTCATCACATCGCAGTGTGCAGGCCTGATATTGAAAACATTGTTTAATTTGACAGATAACGCTATCCTGATAAATGATATTAAATTTTATTGTTAGCAAAATTATGATGACACAAGATGAACAAAAACGCGCTGCAGCATCTGCTGCAATTGAATACATTCCAGTAGGGTGCATAGTGGGAGTAGGTACAGGATCTACGGCCAATTATTTTATTGATGAGTTAGCCAATATCAAACAAAAGATAGAAGGTGCAGTAGCCAGTTCTGATGCTACTGCGCAACGCCTTAAAGGTCATGGCATCGAAGTTCACGATCTTAATAATATAGCTGATCTTCCTGTGTATGTTGATGGCGCAGATGAGATTACGGAAAATTTACATATGATCAAAGGTGGGGGGGGGGCTTTGACGCGTGAAAAAATTGTTGCAGCAGTAGCGCGAAAATTTATTTGTATAGCTGATCAGAGTAAACTGGTTAACATTCTGGGCAGTTTCCCGCTTCCTATTGAGGTCATACCGATGGCCCGTAGCTATGTTGCACGTGAAATTGTGTTGCTGGGTGGGCATCCAGCCTTGCGACAAGGCTTTACCACTGACAATGGCAACGTCATTCTTGATGTACATGGTTTACAAATTATGAATCCGGTCGAGTTAGAAGCAAAGCTAAATCAAATTGCTGGGATAGTTACAAATGGGCTTTTTGCAAGACGTCCAGCAAATACATTGCTACTTGGTACAGATAAGGGTATGCGAACGATTACAATATAATCATGCTACTTAAGATTATTAACATTTGGATAGTATTTTCTGCTTAGACAATTTTTTAACTATGGCCAACAAAGAACATATCTCCAAGCAATTTGATGCTGATCATGAAGAAGTACGTACACGCGTTTTGCAGATGGGCGGATTTGTTGAGGAACAAATTGAGTATGCTATTGATGCACTTACAAGCGGCAATGAGGAATTGATTGATCAGGTTGTTACAAGAGATCATCGCGTCAATGCAATGGAAGTCTCTATTGATGAAATCTGCAATCAAATTATTGCGCGTCGGCAACCCACTGCAAGTGATCTACGTTTGATTATGATGGTGATCAAAACAATTACTGATTTGGAACGCATTGGCGACGAAGCTGCAAAGATTGCTCGAATGGCTAAGTTGATTTATTCATCAGACCGGATGCACATACCACGTTTTAATGAAATAAAACATGTTGCTAACATCGCTATAGATATGCTGCACAAAGCCCTCGATTCTTTTGCTCGACTAGATCTAAATGCAGCCGCACAAATTGTTCGGCAAGACGATCTTGTAGATGAAGAATTTCGTTCTATCTTACGTCAATTGATTACATTCATGATGGAAGATCCAAGAAAAATTTCAACCTGTCTTGAAATTGTATTTGTTGCCAAGGCAATTGAACGTATCGGTGATCACGCTAAAAACATGTCCGAATATGTTGTTTACATGGTAAAAGGTAAAGATGTACGTCATGTAACGGCTGATCAGATTGAGCAAGAAATCCGGGAATGAGCCTTAATTGTATATACAGCTAGATTAGCGTTCCCAGCATTCTGTAACACTTCCGTCCGCCCCTTGAACACCGGTATTTGTAAGCGTAAGTGTACCGCATGAATCCCCTGCCATTGATCCTGTAGGTACTGCTTGAATTGTGAAGGTATTATTTGCTACAGCTTGAAGTGAAAGATTGTACTGAGCAGTACCAGTCTTAGGAGACCGGGTGATAGATAAAATAGCACCTGTATATTGATTGTTTTGAGTATAGAATCGCTCCATGAGTTGTGCATTTTCATACAATATTCCTTTTACTACAGTGCGATTGGATCTTCGCACATGATCTTGATATGACGGAAAAGCAACTGCCGCAATGATTCCAATGATAGCGATCGTGATCATCAACTCAATTAGAGTAAAACCTTTTGAGTTAAATAAATAAGTGGCAATCTTCATCTCTCAATTTTCCTTTTCTATTTTATTGTATAAATTCCCGCCATGTAATCCTGCCACGTAAACCAGCGGCTCCTTTAGCAGTGGTAGTTTGTACTAATGTTCCATCCGCCGTTGAAGCTATTAGTCTGTCGTCGACCTGACCTCGTATACGAGTTACACCACCTACAGAAAAACCAATCTCGATTCCTGCTGATAGCCCATCATCTAGCGAAAGAACCCAATTGCGATTTATATCAAATGCTACAAAAGGAAGCATTCCTCCCGTTAAGAAGTCAAGCGCATTTACAAATCCTCTACCGCCAAAATCACAAGGTGATGCAGAAGGAACAATACTTGTAAATACCAAAATACCATCCTCTAGGTTCGGCACACCTGTTAATCTTTCGCCATGAATCGGAAGATTTGCGTACCAACCCTTGATAGTGTTTGAATATGGGACTAAATTTTGAGTTGCTGTTCTCACTGCAGCATTAGTTATTACCTGTTGAACAAGCATAGCAGCTGTAATTGATGCTGTAGTATTGCTATCCCATATTCCGTAGATGGATTGGGTGTTAGTATCGGTCGTATCTGCGGTTTCTAAATATTTCCCTGTTCCAAATAGAATCAACTGACCACCATTAGGATGAAAGCTTATGGCAGGAGGAGCTGTTATAGGCTTCAATGGACCCGATACAAACAAAGGTAATCCCCCGATAGCAACATTCCAGTTAGCGGGATCGGAAGAACTAACATCGAATTTCCATAAATTGCCTTTGATATCCCCTGCATAGATTACATCCGCTTTTCCATTACCGTTTGTATCAAAGGGCGTGGGTGTTGAGAGACCGTTGCCTGAACCTGCATCAGCAACTAACTTAATATAATCAGTTCCCACTGTCCAGACTCCATCTTCTCCAGACTCAATAAATAATATATAGAGAACAGCCTTACCTGCTGCACTGTTATAGCCATTTCCAACAATCACTGCCCACTTATTATTTTCCATTTTGATGATTTGATTTGCCTGACCGGTAAAAGAATTAATTTGTGGAAGATTATGGCTATAGCCCATATCTGCATCATCCGCGCTGGTAAATTCCCATAAAAACAAGCTTGCGGCATTCGCCGCAGAAAAAGTTGGTGCTGATTTAGATGTATCAGTTGGATTAGTAATATCCAATGCGAAGTATCCTTGACCTCCACCATTCAATCCGCCCACGAGTATACTTTTCCAACTTGCAGTTGAGTTAAAATAAACATCCGCCGCCATTGGTGATCCATCGACGAAATAACGGTGATTAGTGTTATAGTCCTTGTCAGATAGTCTACTCAGATTCTCATAAACAGTGTTCGGGATATAAACTAATAATTCTTTTCCAGCGTCGGCAGCTGTACATCCCGGAGTTATGCCGGCTATACACGCATTAAATCCATGTAGCATACCGTCATTAGAACCGACATATACCATTGGCATTCGATCTTTGTAGCTGTTCTTAAAGGACTTGTAACCTGGATAATCGACATCTGAGAAACCAGTGTTTGGCCTACTAACATAAAGTGGTCCTGAATTGACGATATCCCCCAACTTACTAATAGAACGAACACGAAAATTGTTTACTGAAGCAGTGCTGGTACACGTAAATGTTCCGCTGGAACTTTCGCGTATCGAATCGCCACGTAAGAAGGCAACTCTTTCTGGACCACAATTATCAGAATGGCCATTAGCATTTTTATTGAGAAAAGCTTTCTGATCAGAAGTTAAATTTGCATATTCAAATGAAACTCCGTCGCTACTGCCTTTAGTGATAATAACTCGAGAATTTGGGATAATATTTGTCGATGCTAAAGAAACTTCTCCGGCATTCCATTCAGTAGTACCTAATATCCCCGAAGCGCTAATAGGAATGGATAATAACTGTCCACTCCAATCACCACTATTGAACTTGGCTTGATAAATACGCCCATTGGTCATCAATGAATTTGAGTTCGCTGCCACAGCGGAAGCTGAGCCCGTTCGCGCTACTATTGCTTTAAGTGCATTCGATAAAGCATTGGTGAAAGCAGTGGGATCTGCAGCACTAAAAAAATCACCACGACTATTGACAGCTGCATGCCACAAGTCATCTATTTTGGCTGCATCACTGGTTGTAGGATCGGGCCAAGATTGCCCGCCTGACGGCAACGTCGTTAATGTGCCGGTAACGCCTAGGCCTACTGTGAAATTAACCAGATGTTGCCAGAAAGCAGGGTCGTGTGGGTTAGTTGGAACTTTATTTGGTAAATCTGTACGCAAATCATTTTTCCAATACTGCATTGCAGCGTCTGCCAGCGTATCACTGTAGGCATCTGAATAAGGAAGAGTTGGTGTATAGCTGTAAGTAGCCGGTATTGGTGGTGAAGAATGATTGGTAATACTGGAACCTGCCTGGTTGTCAGAGTTCTCAAGACCCGATATTGAGCCTTCCGTCCAATAACCATCAGTCATCAAAATATTATAATTTTGCCGGCACTCATGCTGTGTTCCCCCAGTCGAACCGGGAGTTTGTCCCCACGGCCCTTTATCGTCCGTTCTCTTGAAGTATTCACCGACTGCAATCAGCGCTTGCCGTAATGGTGTTCCCGCTGCTGGGATATCATGATCATACAAATTTGTAAAAAAATTGGTTCTATCGGTACCGGTAAATTGCCTAACACCACTTTTAACAACTGTTGTCGCTACACCATCCACAGTGGTCGAGCCTTTATTAATAGCTGAAAAGCCAACACGCATGGTATTTCCTTGTGCTGCAAATGCTCGACCAACACCTGCACGTGCCAGTAATATGCGCGAACGATAATACGTATACCAATTGGCAAAATTTTGAATTTCTTCGTTATATGTGCACGTAGGTGCTGCCGCGCAATCCGAGCGTTCAGGGCCACCGGTATAGGTAGAAATCGATGATTTGATTTCTACTTGAATATAGCTACTTGCATTATTAGTGTTGCCGCTATTATATTTATAATAAACAGCAGGATAGAAGGTCTTTGATTGACTTGATGAACGTGTACCATCATCCTTAAGCCAGCGTGCTGTCTGTGTATTGTTAACTGTAAGATTGCGACATCCAACTCCGGTGTTCATAGGATTGTGGTATGCACATGTAGGATCAGCATTATTCATAATTGATCCATCACCATTGCTCCAAGGAATATATCTAACAGTAGGATCGTAATATATTTTATTAACATAACTGGAACGAAGCGAAGTCGTGTATCGATTAGTCGAATCAAAATCAACTACGTAGTTGCTATAGTCGTCCGCTCCATAGACTCCCGATGTACGAGGAAACATATATCGTACTTCTTGGCGAATCAACTCTTCGGGCATGATTTCAAAGTGCATTGAGCCAGAATCATCAAGTGTAAACATCACATTTGGAGAAATGTTACCTCCCAAAAAGAGGGGGGTATTGGAGAGAGGTGGAAGTGCATAAACATTATCTATCAAAAAAAACAATGTGAAGCCAATTAGTTTTTTTATGATTAATAAATTAGGTAAAAGTATTCTTTTCATAATCTTACTTCCTTAACAGTATTTCAAATACTTACGGTCTAAAAACTTCTTGCAGCCAAACCACAGTACCCTGCTTCGCTCCTTGAGCTCGAATCGTAATTCGATAGTAATATCTCAAGATATTTCCTGGCGGTGTTTTCTGTATTCCTTCGATAAGATAAGTGGGTGCAGGTACACCCGCAGGCAAAGCGGGTGCCGTATAAGCTATACCGTCAACTCTAAAAACGTTGCCTTCAACATAGCTAATGGGACATGCCGGATTACAATAAGTCTCCCATGCCGGGACAGTCGGTGCATTTGCACCAGAACCGTAATAGCACATCCCATCTGTACAAGTTGTGTCGAAATCACTCAAGCCTTCGACTGATTTTGGTGAATTGGTGGTAGGGTCATTATCGCGGATATGCTGCTCTGCATATCGCAATCCCGTTTCGGCTGCTTGCATTGCAAGCATGCGATCACGCATATTGCCGGACATCTTCTCTTCTATTGTTGCCATTTTTGCAGCTGTTATGCCTAACAATGACAAAGCCAACAAAAAAATTAAACCTGTCACAAATACAACACCACTTTGTCGATAATATATGTGTATGCTCATGGTGTCCCATTAATGCGATTACGAAGGTTAATTGTGGCAGTAAAAGCACGCCTCAGCCTTCTATCGGCAGGAACAGCAACTGTCACGCCATTGCAATTCAAATAATTACCGTTAGGAACTATATTGGTTTTGTCGGAACGTATGAGAACACAAACTCGAGCAGTGACAACCTGATCCCAATCGATTGGTAATTCAACGTATTGATCAACTGACTGATCACCATTGGTATCTATTCCATATAGAATTTGCAGATCTTCTACATTACTTAGTAATACATCCCCGATAGGAGGGGCTCCGGGAACTGTGGGAGCATCAGAGACTTGACCGTAACACTGTAATTCTGCATTGACAGCATCAATATTAAAATGATTTTGGATAATTTTTCCTGTTTCATTAACAGGCGAGCCATCGCAATCATTATCTCCGATTGCTGCATCATATTGCACCGTTATAGTATCAGGAACACCTGGATCGCCATTGGTGCCGCTAATTGCTGTACCAGTAAAAGCAACTTTAAAACCAGTAAATGGAACTTCGACATGCCCTGCTTGCTTTACATTTCGTCCAATAATCTCAAGTGCATAACGGCCGCTTTCTTGTATACGTGCATTATCTTCCTGCTCACCAAAAACTTGCCGGCTACTCGCAAAAATAGTTCCGATAACAAGCAGCAATACAAGGCCTATCGTCATTGCAATCATCATTTCAACCAAAGTGAATCCGAGCTGAAGTTTCGACTTTTTTACTTTAATTCTTTGATTGATTTTGAAGTCGTATTTCTGAATCATATGAATACCCATTAAGGAGCAAACCTTGTAACAAAACACCTCGTATTTGTTGTTGTTCCTCCAGGACAATTTTGATCAGCCTCATTATTCATTTCTTTTTCCGTCCACATCAAAGTAATTGAGTAACCTGCTGCTAGATTGCCAATTACGGATCCTCGACCGTCTGGTAACAAAAGCGAATTAGCTGTATTCCATTGAGCATGATCGTATGTTGCAATTTGAAATTCGCTACAAACGCTCGCCATGCAATCCACACTGCTTGGAATATTTTCTGTTAGCGCATCATATGCACCAGCGGTTACACCTGCAATGTTGGCGCGCATGCGATCGGCGATATCTTCAGTTTGTTTACTTGCTACTGAACGATAATAGGCAACATTGTTGCTTCGAACTCCTGATACAACCAATGCTGCCATTCCTAACAAACCAAAAGAAACTAATAGAATCGTTACTAAAACTTCCAGCAAGCTAAAGCCATGGTTGGAAACCTTGCTTGGTAAAGAAATTGTGTGGTTCATGAGCACGCCCCTGTACCCGTTTCAGAACGAAAACGACCTTGATTATTTAAGACTATTGCTTTGGAATGGGATGCTCCGCGACTATCGCACAGTGAAAAAGTATCTGCATACCCTGATGAAAATCCGCTGGCAGAAAATGTGACTCTAGTTCGTGCGGCTGATTTCATTGTATTCCCACCTGACAAAGCGGCGTTAACTTGCAAAATTTGCTCACCTGCTTCGACTATGCCGTTACCATTATCATCGGCAAAAACAAGCCAGCCATTCGACCAAATCTTTCCACCAGTACACCCTGTGCCATTTGTACTTGGGCAAACCGTTGCAAAACTACTGCGCCTAATAGCCTCGCTTTTGGCTAAAGCTAATGCAGAATAAAAACTGTTATTCTGTGCTGAAAGTAAACTATCCTGAACAAATGTGCGATAACTTGGCGCTGCAACTGACAACAAAATGCTTACAACACTTAATGTGACAATTAATTCAATCAATGTGAAACCATTCTGCTGTATTGCTTCATAAGATATACACGAGTTACTCATAAAACACCGATTGAATTTTTCTTTTGCTCAAATTTATTTAAGTAATGTATAAACGCTCTAACCTCATTTCGGCGACAGTAATCTCACCAAACTTTAATTTCAGTACATCATCTTATTCTAAGTAAATATTAATTCGGCTAGGAGCCTCAACTAATTAAGTGTGAGTTAGAATTTGTTTTTACGGTTAAGTAATGCCAAACTTTATAGTTAGAATAAAACATTCAATTTATTATGAAACATGATGTTATCGTTATCGGAGCGGGGGTTATTGGGCTAGCAACTGCGGAACGGCTTTTATTGAAGGGCGCCAGTGTTAAGATATTGGAGCGCAGTAAAGTTGGGCGGGAGTCTTCTTGGGCAGGTGGCGGCATACTATCTCCGCTTTTTCCTTGGAATTATAATAATGATGTTATACAGTTAACGAATTACAGTACAAAACTGTTTCCAGCTTGGACTTCGGCTCTACGCAAAACAACTGGAATAGATCCTGAATATGAAACATGTGGTATGTTAATGTTACCGCCCTTTGATAGAGATGCTGCAATACACTGGTGCGCAAAACATGGCATTAATGTCGAGCCACGTATAATTCCTGACAGCACTTGTCATATAGAAAATTACATCGAAAATGCTAACAAAAAGACACACAACCAAACCTTGCTCTTGCCAGATATTGCTCAAGTACGTAACCCTAGATTATTACATGCATTAAAAAAGCGAATCGTGCAATTGGGTGGGGAAATCATAGAGAATTGCACTGTTAATCAAATAAAAACTTCGCAGCGGCAAATTCAATCCATAACCTCATCATGCGGAGAATTTATTGCTGATCACTATATTGTTTGCACTGGTGCTTGGAGTAGTAAAATTTTGGGAACTCACGCTCTCAAATTGAATATTAGACCAATAAAAGGGCAAATGCTGTTATTTAAATTTGCTAAACCGCCCGTTCGCACAATTCTGGCGCAAAATGATTTATATATTATTCCACGTCAAGATGGTCATTTGCTCATCGGTAGTACACTTGAAAATGTTGGATTTAGTAAGCACGTTACTGTTTCTGCACGTAATTATTTGTTAAGGGGGGCTCAGAATATTATGCCAGAACTGGAGAGAATGCCCCTCATTCGGCACTGGTCGGGATTACGCCCTGGTTCATCAAATAATATTCCTACTATTGGCAGGCATCCAAGTATTCGCAACCTGTACATAAATTGCGGTCACTTCCGTTATGGGGTAACCATGGCGCCTGCTAGTGCTGAAATTTTAGTGAATGAGATAATTAATGTTCCACAACCGCTTGATATTACCCCGTATCAAGCCGGATGGAATTCTAACTAGCCGTTAATCAGGCTTTTGGTAAAGGAAATACAACTGATTCGATAACACCGCTTAACTCTTCTATTGTGACGTCTTCACCAATTTGATCAGCCCCAATTTGCTTAAGCCGGGAAATTACTTGTTGTACCAATATTTCAGGTGCAGAAGCTCCGGCAGTAATACCTATGACTTTCTTTTTATCAAACCAATTTTCTTGCAACTGCTCGGCGCGGTCTACCATATAAGCTTCCACATTGGCATTCCTAGCCACTTCACATAATCGGTTAGAATTCGAGCTATTGGGAGAACCAACCACAATTACCAAATCACATTGATTAACCATTTTTTTAACGGCATCCTGCCGATTCTGTGTGGCATAGCAAATATCATCTTTCTTTGGGCCGCTTATTTTAGGAAATCGACGTTTCAATGCATCGACAATACGTGCTGCGTCATCAACTGATAGTGTCGTTTGTGTCACATACGCTAAATTGCTTTCATTTCTAACCTTTAAATTCTCGACATCCATTTCGGTTTCGACAAGATACATTCCTTTATCATCACCTTCTATCTGTCCCATGGTACCCTCTACTTCAGGATGTCCTTGATGACCAATCATAATGATTTCTTTTCCTTCTTTACGCATCTTAGCTACTTCTACGTGAACTTTGGTAACCAGCGGGCATGTTGCATCAAATACTTTTAATCTACGCTCTGCCGCTTCACGTCTTACAGCATGCGATACGCCATGTGCACTAAAAATTAGAATGCTGTCTTGCGGTACTTCATCGAGATTTTCTACAAAAACGGCACCTTTCTTTTCTAAATCTTCAACTACGAAACGGTTATGCACAACTTCGTGGCGAACGTAAATCGGTGCTCCATGCATCGTGAGTGCTCGCTCAACAATTTCTATCGCACGATCCACACCAGCACAGAAACCTCGTGGGTTTGAGAGTAAGACTTTAATCATTTAATTATTCTCCAAAAAATTTACTCCCCGCTATAACGTTCAGCCAATGTAACGCGTTTCTCATAAGCTTCTCTAGCAATTCGAATGTCTTCTAGAAATTGCGGCAACTCACGCATGAGAAGTGCTTGCGGTCCATCAACCAATGCTTTACTGGGGGCGGGATGGAAATCAACCAGAACCATATTAGCACCTGCTATAACGCCTTGCGCTGTAACATGCATGATATCGAGAATTCCATCAGGTGAGCTTGCGCGCGTACCTACCGAGTGCGAAGGATCGATACAAACCGGCATACGGGTTAATCGCTTGACAACAGGAACATGGGAAAAATCAACAAAATTTCGGTGCGGATCGCCCATATTTGTTTTCATTCCCCGCAACCCAAAAACTACTTTCCGATTTCCTTCAGAAGCCAGGTATTCTGCGGCATTTAAAGATTCATCCAAAGTGATACCGAAGCCACGTTTGATCAGGACAGGAAAATTATGCTGACGGCCCACAATCTTTAGAAGCTCGAAATTCTGAGTATTCCTTGTTCCAATCTGTAGCATAACGCCCGTTGTGTTGCCTGTTTGATACAGTGCATTACGTATTTCATCAAGGTGAGACTCATGCGTAATTTCCATAGCAATCACCTTGATGCCATATTTTCCTGCAAGATCGAATACATATGGCAAACATGTTTTTCCATGACCTTGGAATGCATAAGGGCTAGTGCGCGGCTTATATGCCCCCATACGTGTAAAAACTTGACCATGATCACGTAATGCCTTCATCATTATCTCAACATGCTCTATCGTATCAACCGCACATAATCCTGCAAAGACATTCAAGGTGTCCTGACCGAAACGAACACCGTTATAATCAAAATGTGTCGGACGATCGTCATCTTCATGTCGCCCTAAAATACGGTACTCCTCAGAAATCCGTACAACACGATCGACGCAAGGAAGTGAGCTAACATCTTCAACTGACAACACTTTGGTGTTTCCAATCAAATAAATTTCTGTCAATGTTTGCTCGGCGCCGACTTCGGAGTGTACTCGCGTGGATATACCGGGAAAATTCGCCAAATGTGCTAAAAGCTGCTTATACTCTGGACTATCTGTTCGAGTATTGGGTACAAGGATAAGAATCATAAGATATTTTCAGAAAGATAATGCTAATTCATTGACATAAAACGAAACGGCTCACGATTCTAACCGAAAAAAACATTACTTACTACGATTCCCAAAACATTCGCATTAACTAATTTTTGTTGCGCTCACAAATTTATTTTAAAACACAAAATTACATCATCGGCTCTATCACAATTATTTTTGCCTCTTCAATTCCCTGAGACAATTTGCCGCATAGTCATACGTTAAAATTTACGTTAATGTAGTAGGGTTAAATAAGCGGAACAATTATCTTTATTCATCATGTTTAGTGACCTTAGCCAATCACCCCTAAGCAAAAATTTACATCGATTATTTTGGTTACGTAATATCGCCATTACTGCTCAATGCCTTACAATTGCTCTTGTTTACTGGACTATCGATATTGAAATCCCATGGATGCAATTGGTTATAGTGGTAACGATTTTAGCACTATTAAACTTTCTGACATGGATCCGGTTGCACCGCAAATGGCCAGTATCTCATTTGGAATTCTTTTTACAATTGCTCATCGATGTACTTGCTCTCAGCACTTTATTGTATTTTAGCGGCGGATCGACTAATCCATTCATTTCATTATATTTGTTACCGATAACTATTGCTGCTGCCACGTTGCCGTGGCGTTATACATGGGTTATGGCCATCATCACGATCGCTTGTTATACGCTATTATTATTTATCTACGTGCCATTGCCGCATGAACACAGTAATCATCTCATTGAATTCGCCTTGCACGTATCAGGCATGTGGTTGGCATTCGTATTAAGCACCGTAATCATTGCTTGGTTTGTAGTTAAAATGAGCGCTTCGATTCGGGATCGGGATCAAGATCTTGCTAAAGCGCGTGAACAGGCATTACGCAATGAGCAAATCATCGCTTTGGGTACACTTGCAGCAGGTGCTGCGCACGAGCTTGGAACGCCACTATCGACTATGGCTGTCATAACAAGAGAATTGCAACAAGAATACATGCAAGATAATGAATTTCAGAATAATATTCGTATCTTGCGGGACCAAATCACTCATTGCAAGCAAACGCTTACTCAATTGCTGGCAAAAGTCGGTCAGACTAGGGCCGAACAAGGCAGTGAATTACCAGTCAATGAGTTTCTTGATCAAATTCTTGATAAATGGAAACTCATACGTCCTTCAGTTCAATACACCTATCATTGCACAGATAAGCAGACCATACCTCGGATCATGGATAATCAATTGCTCAGTCAATCCATCTTGAATCTCCTCAATAATGCCGCCGATGCTTCGTCAAAATGCATTGACATCAAGAGTGATTGGAACAATCAAGTGCTTCATCTCGAAATCGTTGATGATGGCGAGGGTTTATCGGCAGAAGCTATGCAACGTGCTGGAGAAGCATTTTTCTCTAGCAAAACGCCAGGGCAAGGCTTCGGAATTGGTCTATTTCTTGCCAATGCAAATATCGAAAGATTTGGGGGTAGTGTTCGCTTGTTCAATCTTGAGCAAGGTGGAGCCTGCACTCAAGTTATTTTACCGTTGATAGGATAAGTACATGATTGATTCTCCATCGGCCGATAGCAACGAAAACCCCAGTTTATTGATCGTAGACGATGATACCGTTTTTTGCGATGTATTGAAGAAGGCCATGACTAAACGCGGCTTCAGTGTGACATGCGCCCATACGATAGATGATGCATTTAATCTAGCTGAAACTTCAACGCCCGAATATGCAATTGTTGATCTCAAATTATCCAGCGAGTCTGGATTGGTATTAGTGGAAAAATTGAAAACACTGGATTCTGGTACGCGAATTGTCATGCTAACAGGTTATGCCAGTATCGCTACGGCTGTCGAAGCTATCAAACTTGGTGCTACGCATTACCTCGCAAAACCAGTGGATGCCGATGAAATCATGGCTGCTTTTGAGCGAACTACTGGCGAATCGGATATTCCCATTAGTGTCAATCCCTTATCTGTAGGCAGATTGGAATGGGAATATATTCAACGAATCCTTACGGAAAATGACAATAACATATCTGTTACTGCGAGAATATTGAATATGCACCGGCGTACACTGCAACGCAAACTTGCCAAGCGGCCTCATCGCGAATAATCAATTAGCATTTATAACAGCTTTGCAATTACGCGGATATCCTTTCCGATCATACGGAGGTCCTGAATCGCCAGTGTCTTCTTTTGTTGCAGATCGGTTAATTCCGGTAGTCTCAGCATCCCTTTTGCGTCGGTGCCAATCAAATGAGGCGCAAAATAAAAAATTATTTCATCAACCAACCCAGATTCTACTAGAGCTCCATTAAGGCTACACCCGGCTTCGACCAGAATCTCATTCATGCCCGAGTCAGCCAATAAAGTCATCATTTTTTTTAAATCTACCTTACCTTCAGAATCGCACAAGATAATGATCCGTATACCTAACTTCTCGAGCGCCTGTTTTTTCTTTTCATTCACATCATGGGTAGTAAAAACTAGAACTTCTTCTCCTTGCAGCAACAGAGCATTCAGCGGAATGTCTAACTGGCTATCGACAACAATTTTTTTGGGTTGACGCGATGTTTGTATAGAACGGACTGTTAATTGAGGGTTGTCAGCTTTGACTGTACCGATTCCTGTCAAGATAGCGCATGAACGCGCTCGCCACCGATGTCCGTCCCGGCGTGCAGCATCCTCCGTAATCCATTGGCTGATGCCGTTATTTAGAGCAGTCTTGCCATCAAGACTTGCTGCAATTTTTAACCTAACCCATGGTTTCTTGTGGACCATGCGAGAAATAAAACCTGTATTGAGTGCATGCGCCTCCGCATTTAGAAGCCCTATTTGCACCGCAATACCAGCTTGTTGCAATAAAGCACAACCACGTCCGGATACAAGAGGATTGGGATCTTCCATCGCAATAATAGCTTTGGCGATACCTGCTTCGATCAGAGCATTAGCGCAAGGTGGTGTGCGCCCGTAATGACTGCAAGGCTCCAATGTTATATAGGCAATTGCGCCACGTGCTGCTTTTCCTGCTTCATTCAACGCAATAATTTCAGCGTGCGCTCGCCCGGCTCGTTCATGCCAGCCAGAGCCGACGATCTTGCCATTGTTGGCGATTACGCATCCGACGCGCGGGTTAGGTGTTGTGCTATAAAGACCTTTCTCAGCTAAACGGAGTGCAAAAGCCATATGAGCATAATCGTTGGGGGAAAACATTTAGGCAATTATTTTGATTGTTAATCTGGCGGTATGAGTAAGTAATTGGATCCAATCACTGCGGTGGTTTTTGCACTTCCCTTATTGCATTCCTAAAATCATCAACATCTTGGAAGCTTTTATAAACAGATGCGAATCGGATATAAGCTACTTGATCAAGCTTATACAATTCTTGCATGACACTTTCGCCAATGCTTCGCGATGAAACTTCCCGCTCTCCCATACTTAAAAGCTTTTGCACTATGCGATCAATTGCTGCGTCGACATAACTTGTGGGAACGGGGCGTTTATGGAGTGCACGTTTGAATCCTGTCAATAGCTTATTGCGATCGAACTCAGTTCGGCTGCCATCATGCTTCACTACTTGAGGCAAGCGTAGCTCAACTGTCTCATATGTCGTGAAGCGCTTATCGCAACTTGGACATCGGCGGCGCCGGCGAATTTTGTGTCCATCCTCGCTAACACGTGAATCGATCACACTGGTATCATCGGCATTGCAAAAAGGACATTTCATAGCTTTAGCCAATATTAACAAGCTGAACTGATAAAACTAATGGTATATCAATTCAGCTTAATAAGATTCATCCATATACTGGAAACTTTGCGCATAATCGCTTTGCTTCGGTGGCTACCTGTGAAAGAACCGTTGCATCTTCCGGCGCAGCCAGTACATCAGCAATTAAATTGGCCAATTGCTCAGCTTCCAATTCTTTAAAACCTCTTGTGGTAATAGCTGGCGAACCCACTCTAATGCCACTGGTTACAAAAGGTTTCTGCGGATCATTAGGAATAGCGTTTTTATTAACCGTAATATGTGCACGTTCGAGCGATTCTTCAGCCTGCTTACCAGTCAGATTCATTGCGCGCAGATCGACCAGAAACATATGACAGTCTGTCTGCCCTGACACAATCCGTAGACCTCGATTAATAAGGACTTTTGCCATAACACGGGCATTTTCGATTACTTGCTCTTGGTAATCTTTAAATTCCTTACTGGCTGCTTCCTTAAACGCAACAGCCTTCGCTGCAATCACATGCATTAACGGACCGCCTTGAGTTTGCGGGAAAATAGCAGAATTTAATGCCTTTTCGTGCTCGGGTTTTGCCATGATAATTCCACCGCGTGGACCGCGAAGCGTTTTATGCGTCGTACTTGTGACAAAATCAGCAATTCCTACTGGGTTTGGATAAAAACCGGCGGCTACCAAGCCAGCATAGTGCGCCATGTCGACAAACAAATACGCGCCAACCGCATCTGCAATCTTACGAAAGCGCTTCCAATCAATAATTCTTGCATAGGACGAAGCACCCGCAACAATCATCTTTGGCTTGTGCTCATGGGCTAATCGTTCCACCTCGTCATAGTCGAGTATCTCGGTTTCAGGATGCAAGCCATAAGAAATTGAATTAAAAATTTTGCCGCTCATATTTACGCTTGAACCATGCGTTAAATGACCGCCATGAGCTAGAGACATGCCTAATAAGGTATCGCCTGGCTTCAATGCAGAGAGATAAACTGCAGCATTAGCTTGAGATCCCGAATGTGGTTGAACATTGACGTATTCTGCGTCAAATAATTTTTTTAACCGGTCAATCGCTAATTGCTCCACTTGATCGGCGTACATACAGCCACCGTAATAGCGTTTGGCTGGATAGCCTTCGGCGTATTTGTTCGTTAAGACAGAGCCTTGTGCTTGCATCACGGCAGGGCTTGCGTAATTTTCCGATGCAATCAGCTCAATGTACTCTTCCTGGCGTTTTTCCTCGCCTTTAATAGCTTGCCATACCTCTGGGTCGAGATTTTCTATAGTGTGTTTCTGCGAAAACATGGTGATACTATTCCTTTGAAATTTTTGAAATTAACAAAATACGTATATTACCATCGCCTATTTAAACACAGGTAGTTGATCACCAGACAAATACTAAAAATAAAAAGCCTAGTTCTTTTCGGATCTGTAGATAAATATAGATAAGTATTTAATAAAGCTGAGCATCTTAGAAATCGGGGGTGCGCCATCAACAAATCGAGCGTGCTATGTCTCAATTTATGCTTAGTGATGTTTTGGCTGCAGTTGAAAAAGATTTTGTTATAAGAGGCTGTTCATAACAAGCGCAATTTATGGCTGACTGCAGAAGGAGGCAATATTGAATGAGTGCCGGTTGTTTATTTAATTTGAAATCACTTAGCGGAAAAATCCATCGACTGTTTTGCAGTGCCAGATTTGATTGCTACGTTACCTGCTGGAGAAATGATTGCGGCAGACAAAGACAATGAACACGAACACGTACGGGAAAAGATATTAAAAAGGGAAGCTGGAGCTATGGTACCGGTAACTATAACTTTTTTTAAGAGCGTCATCATAATGGAGTTTGTTTTGGATATAGGTTTCTGGCCGGGAGAGTCTTTGACCGGCTACTAAACGGTATCAAACAGTAGCAGCCCGATGCGATAGACTGAGAACAAATTATGCAAGCATGATTAGCATGACATGTAGATATTTGTAGTTATGGCTACCTATGTGGAATGAAAACAGATTCTAGATCAGCAAATTTGTAAATTTTACTGTGAAAGATTGGTTTTATTGTTGAATACCAGTCTATAATGAAAAAAACACTCTTCTATCATTGATGATTATGATTAATATCGATAAGTTTATTATTGGGTTTGATAGTGGTCTTCGCACTTTGCTTGCACCGGCTCAAACTGTGAGATCGGTGCCGGGTAAGGGATTGCCGGAGGCTGATCTTACTGATGGAGAAAAGCGATTGTCCTGTGCATTGATGCGTGTAAACCATGTGGGAGAAGTTTGTGCACAGGCCTTGTACCAAGGTCAGTGGATAACTGCACGTAATAGAACAGTACAGCAAGCTCTTATGCAAGCCGCGCGTGAGGAAACAGAGCATTTGGCCTGGACGGAACGTCGTATCGAGGAACTTGGGGGGCGTAAAAGTTTACTGAATCCTTTTTGGTATGGTGGCTCTTTTGCTCTGGGCGTTGTGGCAGGAGTGCTGGGCGATAAATGGAATTTAGGTTTTCTGGCTGAAACAGAGCATCAAGTAGAAGCCCATTTGGCTGGCCATCTTCAGCGGCTGCCAAGTAAGGATGAGAAAAGCCGGGCAATTGTTGAACAAATGAAGAGCGACGAGGTAACGCATGCAACTATGGCGGTATCCTATGGCGGTGCAGAGTTACCCTTGCCTATAAAGTTTGCTATGAAGATCGGGTCAAAAATTATGACCCAAACAGCTTACTGGGTTTGATTTGTTGAGAGTTAAGTATCTGAGCTGTGTATGCTTTGTATGAGAAATCAGATCAATATTGCTATGGGTAAATAGAATATGGTGATGAAACATATTAACTTGACACATCATTTTCTAATTGCTATGCCATCATTGGCAGATTCTGTTTTTTCAAAAACATTGACATACATTTGCGAACACAACGAACAGGGCGCAATTGGTATTGTCATCAATCGTCCAACTGATCTGACTTTGGCCGGCCTGTTAAAACAATTGGGTATTCCGCAAACTGATTATATGATCGAAACTACCCCTGTGTTCTTTGGCGGTCCAGTACAAATGGATTGTGGATTCGTATTGCATCATCCTGTCGGCCAGTGGCAATCAACACTGGCTGTAAACCAAGAATTGGGATTAACAACATCCCTAGATATTTTAAAAGCTATCGCAAATGCAGAGGGGCCGGAGCAAGTTTTGATTGCTCTTGGTTATGCTGGCTGGGCAGCTGGGCAAATTGAACATGAAATAGCTCAGAATGCATGGCTAACAGTGCCTGCATCGTCAGATGTGATTTTCAATTTGCCTTTGGAAGAAAGGCTTTCTGCGGCTATGCAATTGCTTGGCATTAATGATGCTACAAATTTATCCAATGAAATTGGACATGCTTAGCTACGTTTGTGAATGACAGATAATTTATTTGATGTATGCTCAGCAGATCAATTACAGGAACAATTGCCTGAAGGAACCGTATTAGCCTTTGATTTCGGTAAGAAGCGCATTGGTGTGGCGATGGGCAATACCATGTTAAGGAATGCGCGCCCACTTGTGACAATTGATAATGAAGTGACCATGCGTTGTTTTATGGCAATCGCCGAATTAATTGCGACGTGGCAGCCGGTCTTATTTGTTGTAGGGTTGCCATTACATAGGGATGGGACAGCGCATGAGTTGACAAGATTGAGTCATCGTTTTGCGCGGCGTTTGGCGGTACGATTTAACATCAAGGTAATACTGAAAGATGAGCGATATACCAGTGAAACTGCAAGTGTGATGCTGCGCGAATTGGGAGTTACTGGAAGGAAACAAAAAGATTTCTTGGATCAGATGGCTGCGCAACAAATTCTGCAATCTTTTTTTGATGAGCAATATGCAATTACCAGACGCTGAGGTTTTATATAAGGATCTCGAAAAAAAAATACGGGTTGACTGTGATAAGGATACTGCGCTAATCGGTATTCATACCGGTGGCGCATGGCTTGCGGAACGCTTGCATCATGCGTTAGAAATAACGCAACCGCTGGGTACGCTGGATGTATCGTTTTATCGTGATGATTTCGATAAAGTCGGTTTGCATTCAGAGGTTAAACGTTCAGCTATCCCATTTGAAGTTGAAGGAGCACGCATTATTCTAGTTGATGATGTGCTCAATACCGGTCGCACAGTTCGTGCGGCAATCAATGAATTGTTCGATTATGGCCGTCCTGCCAGAATTAGTTTGGCTGCATTGGTTGACCGAGGTGGCAGAGAGTTACCTATCGCTGCAAAATATACGGGGATAGAGCTTATTTTGCCGGCGGATAAAATGTTGGTTCTGAAACGTGCGAATAGCGGCAAGTTAAGTTTAGTGTTGCATGAAAAGAATATGCCGGAATGATAAATAAGAATCCACAGCTTGACGAGAATGGCATTTTACAGCACTTGCTGACAACTGAGGGGTTACCCGCATCCTTACTGTTACGCATACTTGATACCGCTGAATCATTCGTCGGTGTCACAGAACGCGATGTTAAGAAAATTCCATTATTACGCGGGAAGTCGATTTTTAATCTTTTTTTCGAACCCAGCACACGAACTCGAACAACTTTTGAAATTGCCGCTAAGCGATTGTCGGCGGACGTCATCAATCTTAATATCGCTGTCTCTGCACAATCCAAAGGGGAGAGATTACTGGATACGGTCAATAATCTCTCTGCGATGAATGCCGATATGTTTGTTGTAAGACATTCGCAAAGTGGTGCGGCACATCTAATAGCGAATCATGTTCGCTCCGATATTCACGTGATAAATGCTGGGGATGGCAGTCATGCGCACCCGACTCAAGCATTGCTGGATATGTTCACGATCCGGCATTACAAGAAAGATTTTCGTAACTTAAGCGTAGCAATTATTGGAGACATTTTACATTCCAGGGTTGCGCGCTCACAAATACATGCATTGAGTACTCTCGGCGTGCCTGAGGTACGTGTTATTGCACCCAAAACCTTATTGCCAAAAATGGTGGAACGCTTGGGGGTACATGTATACCACGATATGGCAAAAGGATTGAAAAATATCGATGTGCTGATGATGTTGCGTTTGCAAAATGAACGCATGCAGGGTGCAAATTTGCCTAGCCCAGAAGAATATTTTAAATATTATGGACTTACTCCTGAAAAATTGTCGCTTGCGCGGCGCAATGCGATTGTCATGCATCCGGGTCCTATGAATCGCGGTGTGGAAATTGATTCCTCTGTTGCCGATGGCAAACAGTCGGTGATTTTGCCACAAGTGACTTTTGGGATAGCTGTGCGTATGGCTGTGATGTCTATTCTTGCAGGCAACTGAACGAAGGATTTCAGTATGAAGATTCACATTAAAAATGGGCGGCTGATCGATGCAAAACATGGAATAGATGCTATCCAGGATATATTTATTGCAAAAGGTAAAATTGTTGCGATTGGCACTGTACCTGACGATTTTCAAGCTAGCCGGATTATTGATGCGGATTCATTGATTGTGTGTGCGGGATTGGTTGACTTATCTGTGCGTTTGCGTGAACCGGGATTTGAGTATAAGGCCACACTGGAATCAGAAATGGATGCCGTTGTTGCTGGAGGCGTAACCAGTATTGCATGCCCTCCTGATACGGATCCCCCTCTTGACGAACCAGGTCTGGTTGAAATGCTGAAATATCGTGCCAAAAACCTTAATTTGGCTCATGTTTACCCAATTGGTGCGCTTACTCAAGGGTTGAAAGGGGAGCGTTTGACAGAAATGGCTGAATTGAATGATGCCGGGTGTGTTGTATTTGGTCAGCCTGATGGTTTGCTGACCAATTTGCGAGTGTTAATACAAGCGATGCGATACGCATCTACATTTGGTTTTAGTGTTTGGTTACGGCCTCAAGAAATCAGCTTGACCAGTGACGGCGTGGCACATGATGGGGAAGTGGCTACCAGGCTGGGCTTGCCGGTAGTGCCAGTATGCGCGGAAACAGTGGCTTTATCGAATATTATTTTATTGGCTAAAGAAACGGGTGTTAGAGTGCATCTGTGCCGGATTTCAAGTGCAGAGGGAGTAGCAATGATTCGCGCTGCCAAAAAGCAGGGGATAGCGATTACATGCGATGTATCCGTTAATCACCTGCATTTATCAGATATGGATATTGGTTTTTTTGATTCCAATTGCCATCTTATGCCGCCATTGCGGGGTTCCAGTGACCGCGATGCATTACGCAATAGTTTCCAGGATGGAACGATCGACGCAATTTGTTCAGATCATACCCCGGTTGACGAGGATGCTAAGTTATTGCCTTTCGGTCAATCTGAAGTTGGTGCGACAGGAGTCGAGTTATTGTTGCCATTAACATTAAAATGGGGAATGGAAATGCGATTGCCGTTATTGAAGGTTTTGGCAAAGGTTACATCAAGACCGGCAGAGATACTGGGGATCGATGCGGGTCATTTATCGGTGGGCAGTGTGGCGGATATTTGCATTTTTGATCCAGAATGTTACTGGAAGGTGACGCCGTCAACCATTCTCAGTCAAGGTAAAAATACCCCTTTTTTAGGAATGGAACTGCCCGGTAAGGTTAAATATACACTCGTGAATGGCCACGTTATTTATGAGCATTGAGTTTTTCTGTGTATTTTAATAAGGTAAATTAAGACGCAGAACTGTTTTTATTAATCATAGAGAGCAACATGTCAAACCCTTTACTTGATTTTTCTGGTTTACCTCATTTTTCGGAAATTAAGAATGAACATATTAAACCCGCGATTGAGGCATTGTTGAGAGAAAACCGTGCAGTCATTGAAAATGTGCGGGCTGATGTTCGTATACCAACTTGGGACACCTTTGTTCAGCCTATGGTTGATGCAAACGAGCGCTTGTCTCGAGCTTGGGGGCAGGTGTCACATTTAAATGCGGTTATGAATAACCCAGAATTAAGAAAAATTTATAATGAAAATCTGCCGGCAATTACGCAATTCTATGCAGAATTATCGCAAGACTTGGTGTTATATGAGAAATTTAAGCAATTGAAAGCTGGCCCAGATTTCGATCATCTGAATTCGTCACGCAAAAAAATTATTGAAAATGAGCTGCGGGATTTTCGCCTGGGGGGGGCAGAATTATCACCTGACAAGAAACAACGATTTTTGCAAATCCAGGAAGAGTTATCGAAGTTGTCTTCACAGTTTAACGATAATTTGCTGGACGCGACGAATGCATTTGCTTTGTTTATTGAAGATGAAGAGAGCGTAGCGGGTATTCCGCCTGATGTGCAGCAAACAGCCAGGAAACTGGCTGAAGCGGATTCCAAAGTAGGCTGGAAATTTACTTTGCATATGCCATCATATCT
Organism: Nitrosomonas sp.; assembly: GCA_008015565.1. Taxonomy (GTDB): domain Bacteria; phylum Pseudomonadota; class Gammaproteobacteria; order Burkholderiales; family Nitrosomonadaceae; genus Nitrosomonas. Next base: position 28,320 of record SSFV01000018.1, read on the forward strand.
TCCTGTGATGCAATATGCCGATAATCGTGATCTTCGTGAGAAGATGTATCGCGCCTATGCTACACGAGCCAGTGAATTCGATGGCCAAACCGGATCAGATAAAGATAACATGCCGCTGATCAACAGAATATTGGAATTGCGTCTGGAACAAGCGCAGATATTGGGTTACAAAAATTATGCTGAAGTTTCTCTGGTTACAAAAATGGCAACCTCGCCCCAGCAAGTTCTGGATTTCTTAAGAAAATTAGCACACAGAGCCAAACCCTACGCAGAGCAGGATCTACATGCACTGCAGCAGTTTGCATTAGAGAAATTAGGGTTAATAAAAGTCGAAGCGTGGGATTTGGCTTATGTCAGCGAGAAATTGCGTCAGGAGCGTTATGCTTTTTCCGATCAAGAAGTTAAGCAATATTTTCCCGAAGACAAGGTGTTGGACGGTATGTTTAAATTGGTGCAAAAGCTATATGGTATTCGTATCACCGCGGCCGCTTCTACTCGTAATATTCAATGTTGGCATTCCGATGTAAAATTTTTTGATATCCACGATGCGACAGGCCAATTAATTGGTCAATTTTACCTTGATCTCTATGCGCGTTCTAACAAGCGGGGTGGAGCTTGGATGGATGATGCGATTACACGACGGCGGATCGATATCAAAGACGCTGCAAGTCTGATACAGTTACCGGTTGCTTATCTTACTTGTAATTTCTCAGCCCCAGTCAATATAGACCAGCAGGTGCGTCCTGCATTGTTTACTCATGATGAGGTAATTGTTTTGTTTCATGAATTCGGGCATGGGCTTCATCATTTATTGACACGAATCGAAGACCTGGGGGTATCCGGTATCAATGGAGTCGAGTGGGATGCGGTAGAACTGCCTAGTCAATTTATGGAGAATTTCTGCTGGGAATGGGAGGTGTTGGCAAGCATGACGCAACATATCGATTCGAAAGAACCTTTACCCAGAACATTATTTGAGAAAATGCTGAAAGCTAAGAATTTTCAAAGCGGCTTGCAGATGCTTAGGCAGATTGAGTTTGCACTATTCGATATGCATGTGCATTTTGATTTTAAACCGAATGACAATAAGTCTGTACTACAACTTCTTGATGATATTCGTAGTGATATTGCTGTAATTGTTCCACCTGACTTTAATCGCTTTCCAAATAGTTTTGCGCATATTTTTGCCGGAGGATATGCCGCTGGATATTATAGTTATAAGTGGGCGGAGGTACTTTCGGCTGATGCCTACAGTTTGTTTGAAGAAACAGCTGCCAGCGGGTTGATCAACGAAGTCGCCGGGAAGCATTTCTTCGAAGAGATCCTGGCTGTGGGAGGTAGCCGGACAGCGCTTGAATCATTTGTTGCATTTCGCGGCCGCGAACCTGAATTAGATGCATTGTTGCGTCATAATGGAATGGAAATGGCTTGAGTACAATTGTTACAGTAGCATACAGCGGGAAGGTTTTTGACTTCCTGAGAATTAATAAATAGCTGAACAGGCTGTTGAAAGCGATCCGTGTAACTGCTTTATCGTTAATTAATAAGTTTAAAGCGCTTATTTATTATATACATACTGCTTTCTGTATTTGTTTTTGGCTTGTATTGATTGCTTGGCATGTGTTTTTCAACGAACTGTTAAAGTGTAATGTTGTTTGGACGAAATAACATTTTAATTTTATGTGTAAGATGTATTGAACCTATTTTATAAATGTGGCAAGATCCATCGAATTTTTAATGAGTTAAATAAAAAAATGAACAATACTATCCGCTCAAAATTGATTGCTTTTCTAATATTTAGTTTATTATTAACTGGTTGTGCTTCGACCCGTACGAGTGTTCAAACGGAAAATGGAACGTACGATCCGCTCGAATCAATGAACCGCGCTGTTTTTAGTTTTAATGAAATGGTCGATAATCATGTGATGGAACCAGTTGCCAGAGGTTATAAGAAGGTAATGCCCGATCCCCTTGAGTTGGTGGTAGGTAATTTCTTTTCAAACCTTAATGATGTGGTGGTGCTTACCAACTCTGTTTTACAATTAAATTATGAGAGCGCGCTTGCTAGCGGTGCAAGGATAGTTGTTAACACGACGTTTGGAATATTCGGATTAATTGACATTGCTAGTGATATCAGCGCTGCAAGCGATGTAAATCTAAATAAACGCAACGAAGATTTTGGCCAAACTCTTGGGCGATATGGTATCGGAAACGGTCCTTTTATCGTATTGCCTTTCTTGGGGCCCAGCACATTACGCGATACATTCGGAATCGCTGTCGATAGTTTCTTTATAGATCCGGTTACGCAAGGTGTAACGGGAGTATTTATGAACAATGTTGATTATCTTAACTCAGTGGCTTTACGGCTACCTGTGGCTACCGCAAGAACAATAAATACCCGTGCCCAGTTACTTGAGGTGGTGGAAACAATCGATGAAGCAGCACTGGATAAATATGAATTCATGCGCGATGCATATTTGCAAAGACGTACCAGTTTAGTAAATAACGATGATACTGTAGAAACCAAATAGCATGAACGATTAAAACAGGCATTAATTTTAGAAGCTGTGTAATTTAGTGACAAGATAGATTGTTTTGCGAGATTTGTACGGGGCATGTCATTTTTTGTTTTTCTGCATAATTGTTTTTCCCGGCTTTTTACTGCTAGCCTGATAAGCCATTGATAGATGGCTTATCTAAGTCAATGTATCAGTTTCGCTGATTCCAATTGCAATAAAATAAGATAAAACTATGGCACTCAAACTTGGTAATTAATAAAGCGGCTTTATATGGATAAAGCGTTTTCCTAAGCTGAGTTTTTTATAGGTAAGAAAAATTGAGTGAAGTTTTAAAATAACGGAGACCTTTAATGACTAATCAGGTAGTTATTGTGGGAAGCGGATTGGCTGGCTATGCCGTGGCTCGTGAGCTACGGAAGCTTAATACAGAAATTCCAATAACTATGCTGTCAGCAGATCACGGTGGTTTTTATTCAAAGCCGATGTTATCAAATGCCTTATCGTTAGGTAAAACACCTGCATCGATCATAAATAGTGATGCCGCGCAAATGTCATTGCAATTGAAGATTGTGATTCGTCCTAATTGCCGTGTTGTGAGAATTGAACAATCACGGAATGTGTTAACGTTGGCAAGCGGGGAAGAAATCTTATATGGACAACTGGTTCTGGCATTAGGTGCTGATCAAATTCATCTTCCTTTGCAAGGCAGTGGTGTGGCGGGAATATTAACTATTAATGATGTCGATGATTATCAGACCTTTCGTGATGCCTTACAGGGTAAAAAGCGAGTGTGCATCATTGGTGCGGGTTTGATTGGTTGTGAGTTTGCAAACGATTTGGCGTCTGCGGGTTATCAAGTCGATGTGATCGATATCAGTGTCCAGCCTTTAGGAAGACTTTTGCCGGCGGTTGCGGGCTCTTATATTAAGAATAAGCTTGAGGCGGCTGGTGTGACTTTTCATTTGAATACAACAGTTCAAAACGTCGATCAGGTAGAGAAGCAATTTGGTTTGACACTCACCAATGGCGAATTAGTCGAGTCTGATTTGGTGCTGTCTTCCGTGGGTTTGCGTCCTCGAACTCAGCTTGCGGAAGCTGCAGGTATTCAAATTAATCGCGGTATTGCAGTCGATCGCTTTTTACAAACACGATTTCCGGATATCTTCGCTTTGGGTGATTGTGCAGAAGTTGAAGGCCATGTACTCCCCTTCGTAATGCCAATTATGCACGCTGGCAGAGCCTTGGCAGCAACGCTTGCGGGTAGGCCTACGCCGGTCCACTATCCAGCTATGCCGGTAATAATCAAGATACCAGCATGTCCGACGGTGGTCTCCCCGCCTGATTTTAATGTAAAGGGTGAATGGCAAGTCGAAGCTGATGAGAATGGAGTAATAGCGCTATATCGGGATAATGCGGGTAATTTACTTGGTTTTGCATTATTAGGCGCGGCGACAAAAGAAAAAAATAATCTTACATCTCAATTGCCAGATATATTAACTTGAAATTATTATTCGTTTTATCTCACTGCGAATGCGAATGCGAATGCGAATGTTGATGTCAACTAATTGAAATAATGAAATTTTTATTTGATCTCTTTCCTGTTATTCTATTTTTTGTAGCCTTTAAGGCTTACAATATTTTTATTGCAACCGCAGTCGCGATTGTGGCAGTGATTATACAGATTTCCTGGCTATGGGTCCGGTATCGCCAGGTGGAGAAGATGATGTGGCTAAATTTATTCATTATTATTGTACTTGGCGGTGCAACCTTATCATTCCAAGATGAGATATTTATCAAATGGAAACCTACTGTCTTGTATTGGTTAATTGCAACCATTTTGTTGATGTCTAATCACATTTTTAGAAAAAATTTGATTCAAGCATTGCTCGAGAAGCAAATGACTGTACCTGAAATTATTTGGAATAAACTGAATTTGAGCTGGGTAGGTTTTTTTCTATTAATGGGTTGCATCAATCTTATTGTTGCATTTAATTTCACAATAGATACCTGGGTTACTTTTAAACTATTTGGAGCTACTGGATTGATGCTTGCATTTATAGTCGTGCAAGTATTAATCTTAGGAAAATATTTAAAAGATGATGCGCAAGTGCTTGTTATCAATGAGCGAGATGATTTTGCCAGCAAGAGGACGAATAAGGATTAATGATGTTATATGTTATTAATGGCGAAGATATTCCGGATAGTCTGGAGAAAAGAATGACTGTTCGCTCGGAACATTTGAAAAGAATTCAAGCACTGCAAGAGGAAGGGCGTTTAATCTTGGCTGGACCGTATCCAACGATAGACAGCCAGGATCCGGGAACAGCGGGTTTTTCAGGTAGCCTGATCATTGCCGAATTTGATTCGTTGCAAGCTGCGCAATCTTGGGCCGATGCGGATCCTTATGTCATTTCGGGTGTTTATCATAAAGTGACGGTTAAGCCTTTCAAGAAAGTATTGCCAGTATAGCATTCTGACTCATCAAGTTGATTCAAAGTAAATTATGCCATGCAAAGATACACGTTAGCCGAGTTAAGGCGTATACTTTCCACTAGCGAGAAATATTTAGCAAAAACAAACTTTATCCAAATCAGAAAAGGAAATTCCATGCGTTTGACGAAATTTTCACAAGTAATGATAGTTAGTTTTTTGAGTTTGGTTGTTTTACCAGCGCAAGCTCAGTCATCCGGTGCTGTAGCTAAAGTGAACGGAGTAGTAATTCCGCAATCGCGCCTGGATCTGATGGTAAAAGCCGGTGTTGCTCAGGGGCAGCAAGATGGGCCAGAAATGAGGAAGGCATTGCGTGAAAATTTAATTGCTGAGGAAATTCTTGCACAGGAAGCAATTAAAAAGAAATTAGATAAAGATCCGGAAGTCGTTACACAGCTCGATTTAGCCCGCCAAGCGGTTTTAGTTAGGGCTTTTCAGGCTGATTACATAAAGAATAATGAAGTCAGCGATGAAACGTTGCGTAAAGAATATGAAATGCTTAAAGTTCAAATGGGCGACAAAGAATATAAAGCGCGTCATATTTTAGTTGATAGTGAGAGTGCTGCGCGAGACATTATCGCTAGTCTTAAGAAGGGTGGTAATTTTGCCAAAATTGCAGCAGAAAAATCTATAGATGATGGAAGCAAAGAAAATGGCGGAGAGCTTAATTGGAGTCCTCCGGCAGCCTATGTCAGACCATTTTCTGAGGCGCTAGTGAAACTGTCTAAAGGAGGTTTGACTGATCAGCCCGTACAAACTTCTTTTGGCTGGCATGTAATCCAATTGATGGATACGCGGCCAATGGAAGTCCCGCCATTTGAAGAGGTTAAGCAGAATATACAGCAGCGCGTATTACAACGTGAGTTTGCAACCGTTGTGCAGGATCTGCGCAGTAAAGCGAAAGTAGAGTAAAATTAATTGAATGAATAAGAAATCACGAGTTGATAAAGTTTCTCAAGATTTAGTATGCAACTTTTTCTACTCGTGGTGCGAGAGCACAAAGTAGTTCGTAACTTGTTGTACCAGCGTGACGCGCAACTTCATCAACCGGCACCTCTTTTCCCCACAAAATAACCGGGCTATTAAGTTCGGCATTTTTGATTTCTGTGAGATCAATAGCCAGCATATCCATAGATACCCGGCCTAATAGTCGGCTACGCTGATTATTTACCAAAACTGGTGTGTTCGTAGATGCATGGCGAGGATATCCATCAGCATAACCGCAAGCGACAATGCCAATCCGCATTGCCCGGTCAGCTTGAAACAAACCATGGTAACCTACTCTATCGCCACATTTTATTTGGTGTATTGCAATGATTTTGCTAGATAATGTCATGACAGGCTGCAGCTTCAGATTTGATGCTTGTTGATCAGCAAAAGGCGATGCGCCATAAAGCATAATTCCAGGACGCACCCATTCAGCATGCGTTTGGGGATAACGAATAATCGCTGCTGAATTTGCAAGTGAGCGAGGGTAATTGTACTCTTTCGTGGCAAGTTCAAAACACTGCAATTGCTGCGTTACATTTTCTTGTTGAGAAGATTGATCGGCACACGCAAAATGTGTCATGAGTGTGATGCTGCTTGCACATCTGTTCTCTCTTAACTTTCTAATAATTTTAGGGAATTGTCCGGGCTGAAACCCTAAACGGTTCATGCCGGTATTGATTTTTATAAATAAATCCAATTTGCAGTGACTAGAACTTAACAGCATCGCTAGTTGCTCATCATGATGAATGACAGCACTTAATTGATATTGTTCGAACAGCGCTAACTCCTGAATAGAAAAGAAACCCTCCAAAAGCAAAATAGGCTGCTTAAAACCAGAATTTCGCAGTGCAATTGCAGCATCCAGTTCAAGTAACGCGAATCCGTCAGCAGCCTTTAATGCATGAGCACTCGATAGAATTCCATGTCCGTAGGCATCGGCCTTGATAACTGCCATAATTCGCGCGTGGGGGACATATTGACGTACTACGGATAGGTTATGTGCTAAAGCCGATAGATCAATAAAAGCATTGGTAGGGCGCGGCATCAATTGTGTCCAAAAGCTGAGGTGAAAAAAGATTTTTAGTTTTTATATTATTCTAAATTAAGTGCAAGTTGTAACCTAACTTTCATGCATTGATGCATGGATAGTATGCTAATCTCGCGCTAAAAAATAATGTGATGATGAAATGTGCATACGCCTATGTCAGCCATTCTCTACTAAAAATAAAATGTACTAGAAAAATTAACTTTGTAAGGAAATAGCTTGGAACGCGGTTTTTATACGATTATGGCAGCGCAGTTTTTTTCTTCTTTAGCTGATAATGCGCTACTGGTTGTGGCGATTGCTTTGCTGATTGATTTGCATGCTCCTGCCTACTTAACCCCCATGCTTAAATTTGTTTTTGTACTGTTTTACGTCATTCTTGCACCTTTTGTTGGCGCATTTGCCGATTCGATGCCTAAAGGGCGTGTGATGTTTTTTAGCAATAGTATTAAAATTATAGGCTGTGGCTTATTGTTTATTGCTATGCATCAGTATTTTGCTTTGACGGCTTATGCGGTTGTGGGTCTGGGTGCGGCAGCCTATTCACCTGCTAAATATGGCATATTAACTGAATTATTGCCGCCCGAGAAGTTAGTGATTGCTAATGGCTGGATTGAAGGATTAACAGTTGCTTCCATAGTGCTGGGAACGGTATTGGGTGGAGTTCTGATTACCCCAGCGGTTGCGGATGTATTATTGAGATTTGATTTTCCTTTTATCAATACTGGTATCGATAGTGCGCTGGAAAGTGGCATTGTGTTGATAGCTGCCGTCTACGCAATTGCTGCGCTATTTAATTTGTATATTCCTAATACCGGTGTAGATCATCGTATTCCTAAGAAGAATGTTTTTTTTCTTATTCATGAATTTAGTCATTGCGTGAAGCTGTTATGGACAGACAAGCTTGGACAAATTTCTCTTGCAGTGACCACTTTGTTTTGGGGAGCCGGTGCAACGTTGCAGTTCATTGTTTTGAAATGGGCTGAAGTATCACTGAATTTTCCGCTCAATCAGGCTGCCCAGCTTCAAGGCGTAGTTGCTTTGGGTATTGCAGCGGGAGCTATCCTGGCAGCGCGATGGGTTTCACTGCGCCAGTCTGTGAAGGTAATTCCACTAGGCATCGCTATGGGTATTGTGGTAATGATCATGATATTGGTAAAGGATTTGTGGATTGCAATTATTTTATTGATGCTAATCGGGGGGTTGGCTGGATTCTTTGTTGTGCCGATGAATGCCTTGCTGCAGCACCGTGGTCACATTTTGATGGGAGCCGGACATTCTATTGCGGTTCAAAACTTCAATGAAAATTTAAGCATTTTGGTAATGCTATCAATTTATGCTTTGCTGATATTGCTGGAAGTGCATATTTATGCTGTCATTGCGCTTTTCGGAATGTTTGTGTCGGTTATGATGACACTCATCCGGAAATGGCATCTTCTGAATCAAAGTAAGGAAGATTCATTGCATCTCATCGGTGCAAAAAAAATACATTGATTCCGGCGCGATAATTCAAAAAAGTTGGATAATTTTTTATTGCAGCGATTGCATCGTGGCTAGCGCAAAACATAAATCTTTCCAAGCTTTTGCTTTTTCTGGAAGCGCGCGTAGTAAATACGCCGGATGATACGTGACAATTAGCGGTATGCCCGAAAAGTGATGCAACTTTCCCCGTAAGCTGGAAATACTGTCCTCGCATCCAAGAAGATTTTGCGCGGCTACTTTTCCTAGAGCGATAATAAGTTTTGGCTGTAATAATTCAATTTGCCGCGTTAAATAAGGATTGCATTGGCGGGCCTCAAAAGAAGTTGGATTTCTGTTGTTAGGGGGCCGGCATTTAACAACGTTAGTAATATAAACGTTAAGATCACGTTTTAGTTTGATGGCTGCAAGCATTTGATCAAGGAGTTTGCCAGCTTGTCCTACAAATGGTTCGCCCATTGCATCTTCTCTGGCACCCGGTCCTTCGCCGATAAAGAGCCAATCCGCGTTTTTATCGCCCACACCAAATACTGTTTGCGTACGTGTTTGACTAAGAGGGCAGACAGTGCAATGAGATACCGTCTGTTTAAGCTGATCCCAGCTCATTTGAAGGATTTCCCGGCATCGCTGCGAGTCATGTGGTGCATTCGATGATAGTACCGGATTGTGCGCTTCAGTCGTAGCTGGTTGAAGAAGATTATTGTGTTCGGAAGTACCGGGTCTTAAGCGCCAGACGGGTGTCAATCCTAATTCGTTGAGTATTTGCTTGCGTCGTGTACTCATAACATAAGTTGCATCACGAGTGCGTCTTCGCGTCCGCACATTGCGGGATAATAACCTTTGCGTGTCGCAATATGTTGAAAACCCATTTTTTTGTACAGTTGCACAGCACCTAAATTTGATTCCCGTACATCCAGCAACACTGATTTTGCACCTGCATTTTTTGCGTACTCAATAAGATGTTGAAGTAATTTTTTTCCCCATCCCTCTCCTTGCCGGCTCGCGGAAATACCCAGTGTTAAGACATGCGCTTCTTCTGGGCTCATCATCATGATACCGTAACCGATAAGTGTATTCGTTTGCTGCAAAACTTTACAGACATAGCCGGCCTTGAGAGAGTCAGCAAAATTTCCTAATGACCATGGGAATAAAAAGATTTCCCGTTCAATACGAATGACATGATCGAGATCTGATGAATGCATGGGTCTTATTTCAACTATGGCTTGCAATGTGCTATTCATCGCTCATTTTCCTTCAGGGCTACTTTATTTCGTATATAGATTGGCGATGCTTTAGTTGCATCGGTGGTTTGGCCATTAGAGAACTTTAATAGTGCAAGTTGTGCTATTTCTTTGGCGCGGGGACGAAACCCGTGATAAATTTTTTGCAAATTGTTTCCATAGCGTGTTGATAATATTTCATCATATAAGTCAAAGCCGCTGCCGCATCCTTGCCATTCCTCGCCATCGCATTGCGGGGCGTGTTGAGGCAAGCAAAGTGCCGGGGGACTGATTATTTGCCAGTTCTGGTCAGTTAATTTGTCATATGCAGCGTGGTAAATCTCGCTCATGCGAGCATCGAGCGCAACAATAATTTTTCGTGCTCGAATTGATTGTGCAATAGCCTCCAGCGTATTAACACCCGCAACGGGTAGGTTAAGTGCATAGGCCAATCCTTGAGCAACACCGCATGCAATGCGCAATCCAGTAAAAGAGCCCGGTCCTGCACCAAAGGCAATGCCATCAAGCTCGTGTAGCGTTAATCCGTTTTCCGTTAACAATTCTCGAATCATTGATAAAAGAATTTCAGAATGGCGGTTTCCCGCATAAACCTCCTTATCATATACTTGTCCGTTACGGCTGAGTGCTACTGAGCAATATTCAGTGGAAGTTTCGAGAGCGAGAATTTTCAAGATAATTGTAAGTGCTTAATCATAAATTTATCAATAAGTTATAACTGGGTAATTATTGTTATGAGAGAATTTTACTCATATTAAATTCCAATGCTGTAGTGAAATATATTCAATACGATTGTTTTCCTGCTTAGAGTGAATAAGAAACCATTTATCGACACCCCAAGTGATAGAAGTATTCAAATCAACCTGAGATAGGCATCGCGCTCTACGAATTAATGTGATATGCGGCTTATAGGCGCGTTTATCTATTAAGAACTCAGATTTTGTTAGTGCGTTTCTTAAGGAATCAACAAGATAATACAATTCCGCAGGAAATGACCGGGCTTGAATATATACGATTTCATTCTTTTTCCAATAGCGGATTTCATTGAGTTCAAAGACAAACTTCTTCGCTGTAACTGAATTTATAGCTTGTTGCAATATCTTAATTCTGGGAATGGCAACATCCCCTAGAAACACTAGAGTCAGATGAAGCTTTTCCAGACTGACTATGTTGCCGCCGCAGATTGTTGCCAATTTTTTAACTTGATGCGCTAATTGAACTTGAGTCAATTTGTCAGGAAAAATACCTAAAAATAAGCGAATCGATTTTGGATTGATTGGAATGTGGTTTTGATCTGATCTCATTGATTTACGAGATCAATTAAACATACTACTTCTGCCATAATTCCCTCTTTGCGGCCGATTGCACCCAATTGTTCGGCTGTTTTTGCTTTAATATTGATGCAATTTGGTTGCATTTTTAAATCCCCGGCGATATTTAAAATCATGGCGGGAATATGTGGAGCCATTTTGGGTGCCTGTGCAATGATAGTTGCATCAAGATTGATGATCTTATAACCATTGCTTTCTAATAAACTTAGTACATTGCGCAGCAGCACACGGCTGTCAATGTTTTTGTAACGTGGATCGGAATCCGAAAAATGTTGACCAATATCTCCCAGCGCTGCCGCGCCTAATAATGCATCACAAATTGCGTGCAATAATACGTCGGCATCAGAGTGGCCAAGTAGTCCTTTGTCATAAGGTATCGTGACTCCCCCTATAATAAGGGGACGATCATCCGTCAATTGATGCACATCGAATCCTTGACCAATTCTTAAAGTACTCACGTGTCGCTCCTTTGTTGCAATATCAATTCAGCTAATGCCAAATCGTGGGGATAGGTCACCTTTAAATTCCGGACATCACTCAGTACAAGTTTGGGGTGCAGTCCTAACGCTTCAATTGCACTGGCTTCGTCAGTTATATTAACATTTACTGCATTATCAAGTGCTTTTACGAGTAAGTCGTAACGAAACATTTGTGGTGTTTGCGCTTGCCATAAATTCTCTCTGGATTGAGTTTGCAAAATTCTATAGCTGGCATCACTACGCTTTAATGTATCGGCAACCGGTATTGCCAGTATTCCACCTATTTCATCCTCTGCCAAATCACTGATTAGATTTTTTAACTGATATGCTGATAAACAAGGGCGCGCGGCGTCATGAACTAATATCCAATCAGCCGGGTTAACTAGATTCTGGTGTTTTGCGGTAATCAGGCCATTTAATACGCTTTCTGCCCGGGTCATGCCTCCACAGTTGAATACGATTAGCTTATTTGAAAACTGTGACCAGTCGTACTTATACCATTCGATATCGTCAGGTGCGAGTACGGTAATAATTTTTGAAATAAGCGGGTTGTGCCATAACGTATTGATGGCGTGATAAATCATTGGACGATTATTTAATGGTAAATATTGCTTTGGGAGTTCATTACCCATGCGTGAGCCTGAGCCGGCCGCTGGGATTAGTGCAAGAAAATTTGTCATTATTAAGTTTTGAAAGATTGCATTGAATGCTAATCGGCTAATGTGATGTTTATTGATTTTTTTAAAATTTTAGTAAGGTTCGTAATTTTATATTGAGTTGGGATTTATGAATATTGATTTGCTCATTTATAAAATCTTATGAGTAAATGATGTAAGAGGGGGTCTTTGATAGCCTGAAGATTTCAATGTGATTAAAGGTATAATTGGAATATAGATTATAAGGTGGAGAACTATGGAAGCAGAACAGATAAACGCAATTTCTAATCATCTTCAGGATTTGGAAAACCGTAGCAACGAATTACGGAGGTTTCTTTGACTTTGATGCGAAAAGTACACGGTTAAATGAAATAACTCGACTGCTTGAAGATCCTGCGGTATGGAATGATAGTAAACGCACTCAAGAAATTGGCCGGGAAAAAAAACTCTTAGAAGATACCATTGGTGCGTTGGACAAAACTCAGCATCAGTTAAATGATGCGAATGAATTATTTCAGTTGGCCAAAGATGAGCTCGATGATGCAACCTTAGTGAGCGTAGCCAATGACGTCGATAATGTAGAAAAGGTTATTGCCGGTCTTGAATTTCGGCGAATGTTTTCAGACCCGATGGATCCGAATAATTGTTTTGTGGATATTCAATCCGGCTCAGGAGGAACGGAAGCGCAGGATTGGGCAGCGATGCTTGAACGGATGTATTTACGTTACTGCGAAAGACAAGGTTTTTCCGTTGAAATTTTGGAAGAATCAGCGGGAGATATTGCCGGTATAAAAAATGCCACCTTAAAAGTATCGGGAGATTATGCTTATGGCTACTTACGCACTGAAACGGGCGTGCATCGTCTTGTTAGAAAATCTCCATTTGATTCGGGTAATCGCCGGCATACATCGTTTGCAAGCGTATTCGTTTATCCGGAAGTGGATGATACGATTGAAATCGAGATTAATCCGGCGGACCTGAGAATTGATACCTTTAGGGCATCAGGAGCAGGTGGCCAGCATATTAATAAAACGGATTCCGCAATCCGGATCACGCATAATCCAACTGGGATTGTTGTGCAATGCCAAAGCGGTCGCTCACAGCATCGTAACAAAGCAGATGCGCTTGCGATGTTGAAATCAAAATTATACGAAGCTGAACTGCGTAAGCGTCGTGATGAAAAACAAGCCATGGAAGAAACTAAAACGGATATAGGCTGGGGGCATCAAATTCGTTCATATGTATTAGACCAGTCACGTATCAAAGATCTGCGAACAAATATTGAAATCGGAAATACACAAAGTGTATTGGATGGAGATTTAAACAGTTTTATTGAGGCTAGTCTTAAGTTGGGAGTTTGAACTACTACACAAAAAACATTTAGACCTTTCTTGATTTGCTATTCCCATTTTCCAGATTGGCAAAATATTCTAATAGCATTCGATGCATGAAAATATAACCACCACCTACTCTTTTGAGTAAAATGAGCCTAGTGCAATAATCAAGAAAGGGGATAAATCTATAAGGTATTTTTCTGTTTAAACAAAGTGTCAGACGTAACGCATAATGCTTAATCACTGTACTTAGGCCTTTGTTCAATCCAAATATTGTACCCAATCCTAATCCAACGAATATTACTGCCAGCTCATGCTGTTGATAAAAAAGCATAGCAATAGAACTGACAATCAAGGCAACCCTTAAGCCAACTAAAAATCCATTTTTCAACGATAAGATAATTCCTTGGTTAGGAATTATCTTTTCTTCATTCATTTCGATAGTAAGGCCTTTTATTATTCCCATAATAAGTCCGGGAATTGCACCTAACCAAATTCCAAATTTCAACCCAAACACTACCTCATCTATAATTCCCAGTGCTTGTGACGAAGGAATGAAACCCATCATCACACCCATTGATCCAATTTGTGCGCTGATAAAACATATACCTATTAGTCCTGAAAACAGTATATATTTTATAAATGTCTTAAAAAATTTTTTCCATGACCAATTAATCTTCTCAACAGTTTTTATGGTATTTAATGTTCCGGCACAAAAAACAACAAATGCCAATAAAAATGTCACGATCCAAGTAACGATAGATGCGAGAACTACCGAGCTCATAAAAAAAGAAAATAACAATACTGATTTTTCTTCACCTGTAGTAGCCGTGTCAGAAACGTAGGTAAAAGCTGTTATAAAAAAAATCAATACAAAACAAGGAAAAATGCTTATTCCTAAAGCAAGCGATGAAATTCCACGATAAGTAAACCTCTGCTTCCAATCATCCAACCAACTTGGCTGCATATTTTCTATAAAGAAGTTAAATTGTGAATGTTCTTTCAATTTCTTTGCAAGCCAACTAAGCCAAATCAAAGTATTTTCTTTTAGAAAAGGCTGCTTATTGGCAATTTCTTTTCGAAGGAACACTTTTTCCACATAGGCATCAAAAATTTTTGTCCGGCGTTTTTCTATTGGTAAATTACAAGCACTCAAACTTTCTGGAGTAGACGATCGGTATGCCATGCTCATGATATTTAGCATGAGAGGGGATTGAGCCAATTCTTGTAAAACAATATCTTCCCGAATAGCGGTTCGCAGTGATTCAACCTCAGTTCCGAGCTTAGCAAAATAACTATCAATTTGATTCTGATTAAGCGGCTCGATACAAATCGCACCATTCAATTTAAGCCGTTCCGGCAGCCAAAGGTAATCTTTCAGCCTGCAGCAAACAACTAAGCCAGGAGGATCAGCTTCATCAATATAATAATTGATAGCTTCAACGCATTTTGGCTGATTTTCTATTCTAACTTCATCCAGACCATCTAGCAGAGGGATAATGTAACCTTTATTCAACCAATCTCGCGCTAATTGACTTGGTACTTGATACATACTACTGAGTTTTTCAGAAATCCATTCAAACAATGTTTGGGAACTTTTCCAGCTTGAAAGGTTTAAAACAACCGGAATACGTTCTTTGGAGTCGGTTGCGGCGCGGTTGATAAGAAGCGACGCCAATTCAAGTAAAGTAATAGACTTACCAGAACCTGGCTCACCTAGGATCAATAATAATCCTGTAGCATCAAATACAGTTTCTATCCTAGAATTACTTAATTGTAGCTGTTGACGCTGCGTTGGCAAATCTATAGTTTGATTCCAAGGCGACTCAACAGCGTCATTCATAGCATGCTTACCTAGTGTAATCAGTATTTGATGATAAAGCGACTGTTTCAATACACCATCAATCCAATACTCATTAACTCGATTTAGAAGAATAAGCAACTGAGCTCGTTGTTCTTCATCTGGAGGATCAATGAGAGATGGGTAAAGTCGTGCTTCTGTTATTCCTAAGCTGCTAAGCTCACCATTCTTTACAGCCGCATAAATCATGTCAGCTTGTTCAGGCGTTAATTCAAGAAATACTCTGACGCTACCTTGTCTTAATGCTGTGATTTTTATTTCACCAAATGATTTAACATTTTCAAGAATTTCTGCGAGCAATTTTTCTTTCTCATCGTTTGAAAGATCATCTAAATTACCTGACAATCTTAGCTCAATACCTTTTTTCTCCTTTTCAGGAAGCAATGTTACTTTGTCATCGGATTCGCTATCTAATGTTGTATCATCACTGGATCTTTTCCCTGTTATTCCCCAGCGCAATTGCATCCATGGATCAGGCGTTAATGCTCTAAAATCCACGATTTGCAGATGCTTTAGAAAAATGGGTAGAGTGGGTGTTTTCTCAGCAGTCGGTAAAATAGCAGGAATAACAGAGTAATTATGCTCTACAAACTCATTTATGTATGCTCTGATCTCCATATTCTGCCACGGACCAATGCCACTTCTACCAATAAAGATCGCAGCAGATTTTATATTGCCAATTTGCTCTTCAAGTGCTATTTGCCATGATGTACCCGGACGAATTTCCCTTTCATCTAGCCACGGTTTAATTCCTTGCTCTATGAGTTTATCAGCGATGCCTCTTATTTCAACTTTATCATCGCTGTTATGACAGAGAAATACATCAAATGTTATCGATACCGGTTCAGTTTTCTTATTCTTCATCATATTAAGCGCTTATAACAGCTCATAATTCCAGAAACTCTCAATTTCAGTTACTAACGATTATTTGATATCTAATTAAACTATTGGCTTAGATTTATAAACTGTAGTCAGCAAATACTAGTGAAAACTTAAGTATGCCCAAAGCTGGTCTGGGAAATCATATCTCATAGAGTTTTTAGGTACTCCAAAAGATCAAGCCTTTCTTCTTTGGTGAGGGGCTTTAGAATTTTTCCATTTAGTTGTGCCGTCTTTCCTGATGCATATTCATGACCTGCATTACTATTCCCCATCAAATTGGTATCAAAAGTAAAACCCTCATATCCACTATTTTTTAAACCAACTTTTTCCGGATCAAATTCGCGCGATCCTATTTCAAACTGATCGGGACGATATTCACCATCATCTGGATCACCTGCACGTTTTTTTGGTAATAGCAAGTCATAAAGTGTTGGCACAGAACCATTATGCAAGTAAGGCGCGGTTGCCCAAATACCATTTAACGATCGAGCCTTGTAAGAATTCAGTGACGCTAAAGAGTGAACAGTAGTATCCGGATCATAATTTCCATGCTTAACTGAAGGCATAATTTCATTTTGCACAGATGCTTGCGCGATATCTATAATCCAATCATTCCAACGCTGAAAGAAACCCTTGTCAGGATCAGGAGTGGCCATGACATTTAATGATGCTTTAGTAAGTAAAATTGCGGCGGGCGCTTTACGATTGAGTAAAATATTACCTATTCCCAAACTGACATACTGATTGCGCAGGATGCCGGAATAACCTATAGCATAGATGCTATTTGCGGCCATCACAGGATCAGTTCCCACATCACTCACCCTGGACATATGGGCAACGATGCGACGGTCTGGGTCACTACGATCAATATCGGTATGGCAACTTGAACAGTATTCGTTAAATAATAGTTCACCTCTCAATGCCCTGTGACGATCAATTGCACCTAAAATATCTTCTGGCCATTGCGGTGATTGCAATTTCTGTAGATGTGTTTCAATTCTACGTAAGTTATGTATATCAACTGAAGATTCAAAACTCGTTGTCGCGTTTGAAGGTATTGAAAATATTTCTTTTTCTTTCCAGTCAAGCGTAGCTAATACACCAATAACTTTGCTGGCGTTACGGCCAACTGGCCCTAATCCACCGTTAGAAGCTGATCCGTTCCAGTGTACATAATCATGTTGGGGGGTATCCCATAAAAAAGGGTAACTAACGGGGGCATTAGGTTTATTGAATAGCTTGTTGCGTAACCGGCCTAATTGCCACCTATCAAGCGTTTGGGTAAGACGGCTGACCACACTGTCACGTTGGTCGCCGGTCATGATCTGATCAACGTTTTGCACAATCTTTTTGTACTCTGCTTCGGACATACTTTCTTCGCTCATTATCTTGCCATCACGCAATAACTCCCTTAATACCCTCTCATTCGCAAGATGTTCGAGCATGCGGTTATAAATATGCCCAAATGCATCCAATCTGGCATATCCATACGCTACATCGCTGCGATTGATATCGATATAACCAATCAAACGCTGTGTATATCGCTTGAGATCGTCAAGTACTTCCGATTCGGATTTGTAATTGCCGCGAGCAAGCACATTCTTAACAAACCGGTTCTGGACTTCTTCATTTCTTTGCGTATATTTCAAGGCCTTAGCGATATCTTTCATGATGCTTTCCATGTCCGCGTTTGCTGGGCCGCCATCAATGCGGATACCTACTCCGTTATCATTTGCTTGTGCAGGTTGCTATACTGGACAAGTAA
>SSFV01000028.1 GCA_008015565.1 Nitrosomonas sp.
ATCGCGTGCAATGCCGCAATGCGCTTCGCGGATTGCTGATTGACGAGGGTGAACGCGCTTGGTGTCAACCTTGTACATCACCGGTTTGGGATACCGTACTGACAAGCTTGGCGTTGCAAGAGGATCCGGCAATAGATCAAGAACCGGTACAGAACGCTCTGAATTGGCTGGTTGAAAAGCAGGTTCTGGATGAACCGGGCGATTGGCGCGATAAATGTCCGGATTTGCCGGGCGGTGGTTGGGCATTTCAATACGCCAATCCGCATTACCCAGATCTGGATGATACCGCCGCGGTGGCTTGGGCCCTAGATCAGGGGGGTATGGAGCAGCACCGGAATGCTTTAGAGCGGGCGGCTAACTGGCTGGCGGGTATGCAGTCAACTAACGGCGGTTTTGCTGCATTCGATATCGATAACGTTTATCACTATCTCAATGAAATTCCATTTGCCGATCATGGCGCCTTGATCGATCCGCCTACCAGTGACGTGACAGCGCGTTGCGTTCGTTTCCTGGCTAAATATGGCAGACACCAGCATGAAGTATGGCGAGGCATCAGTTTCTTGTTACGGGAGCAAGAAAAAAACGGTTCTTGGTTTGGACGTTGGGGTACCAATTATATTTATGGCACGTGGTCCGTACTGGAAGCATTCCGCTTGGCGAAGTTCGATATGCAGCATAATTCGGTGCGCCGTGCGGTACAGTGGCTCGAATCGGTGCAAAGAGCGGATGGAGGCTGGGGTGAAACCAATGATTCTTACTTGGATGATAATCTGGCAGGACAATTTGCTGAAACCAGCACGGCATTCCAGACAGCCTGGGCTGTGCTGGGCTTAATGGCCGCCGGCGAAGTCAATAGTAAATCGGTGCGTAGAGGCATTAATTACATACTGCGCAATCAGGCAAGTGATCATTTGTGGGAGGAACCTTGGTTTACTGCGCCCGGATTCCCCCGTGTTTTCTACTTGCGCTATCATGGTTATTCGAAGTTTTTCCCGATTTGGGCATTGGCACGATATCGTGCCATGACTAAGACTGTGGCCGCGTGCATCTAATTGGCGTAGTGACTGCATTACGGGCTGAAGCCAGTTGTATCGTATTGGCTCGAATCCCGTTCGATGAAAGTGTTCGAATTAATGCGCATACCCTTTTATGGCTCAGCGGTATGGGTGCATCGGCAGCTTCCAACGCGGCAAAAGGTTTATGTCGGCACGGTATTACTGCATTGGTTAGTTTTGGTGTGGCCGGTGCACTGGATCCCAATTTAAAACCCGGTGATTTGGTGTTGCCGGATGCGATTTATGCGGATCAACAATGGCCGGTTAATTTAGCATGGCGTGATCGCTTGCAGCAGAAACTTGCCATGGATGTTACTGTGGTTAATGGCGTATTGGCCAATAGCGCAGAACCATTGACAAACGAAAAAACAAAACAGGATTTGGCGCAAGTAACGGGTGCTTGCGCGGTCGATATGGAAAGTGGCGCGATTGCAGCTGTAGCGGCAACGGCCTGCATCCCGTTCATAGCTGTGCGTGCGATTATCGATCCCGTGCAATTTTCACCGCCGCAAGCGCTGCTTAGCGCAGTATATCCCGATGGCCGTGTCAATCCTGTTCGTATTATGTCGCTATTGCTAAATCGCTCAGTTCATTTGAGTACGCTGATACAAATGGGGGCAGGAATGCGCGCAGCGCGTAAGACATTATCGCGCGTGATTCAATTGGCTGGATCTGAAATGGCGAGTCAGATTCCGGATCGATTGGCATAACAGTTCTGCATGGACGGTGCTTGCAGTTGCAGTGCCGCTAAGCGCGCATACAAACTGGACGATTGCAATAGTTCCGCATGCGTACCCAGTGCGTCCAGATGGCCGTGATTCAAAACCGCAATACGGTCAGCGGACTGAACCGTGGCCAAGCGGTGCGCAATCACGATAGTGGTACGATTGCGCATCAATTTCTGTAGCGCTTGCTGCACCCAATATTCGCTTTGCGCATCCAGCGCGCTTGTGGCTTCGTCCAGTAACAGTATTGGCGCATCCGCTAACAATGCGCGTGCAATGGTGAGCCGTTGTTTTTGACCGCCTGACAGACCTAAGCCAGAGTCTCCTAAAAGCGTGCGATAACCTTCCGGTAATTTGCAGATAAATTCATGCGCGTAAGCTGCTTCGGCGGCAGCTTGCACTTCTGCATCGCAGGCATCAGGACGTGCATAGCGCAGGTTATCGCTGATGGAGCCATGAAACAGTACGGGATTTTGTGATACCAAGGCAAAGCAGCGTCGCAAGATAAAAAGATCCAAGTGACGAATATCGATTCCCTCCAGCTTAATGCTGCCTGCCTGGCAATCAAAGAAACGCAGCAATAAATCGAATAAAGTAGATTTTCCGGCACCGGAAGGCCCGACTAGGGCCAATGTCTCTCCAGCCCGGATGGTAAGCGTCAAGTGATCGATAGCCAGTATTTCCGGACGGGAAGGGTATGCAAAACATAGCTGATCGATCTCGATATGGCCGGACACTTTTGTAATGAGCCGAGGGTGCTGAGGGGATTGAATAAGATTTTTTGCGTGTAATAATTCCATCGTTCGTTCAGCCGCGCCAGCAGCGCGTTGCAATTCACCGATTACTTCCGAGATGGAAGCGACGGCGGAGCCGACAATGACGCTATAAAAAACAAAGGCTGCCAGTTCACCCGCACTGATGCGGCCTTCGATTACATCCATACCGCCCACCCACAGCATCAATCCGACAGCGCCAAGCACCAGCATGATGACCAAAGTAATCAGCAAAGCGCGTTGGGTAGTACGTTGTTTAGCCAGGGCAAAGGCATCTTCCACTTGATCGTGAAATTGCCGTTGATCGATGAATTGGTGATTATAGGCCTGGACGGTTTTTATCTGGCCGAGCACTTCGCCGACGTAAGCGCCCACTGCGGCAATTTTGTCCTGGCTTTGGCGCGACAAATGCCTTACCCGCCGGCCGTAAACCAAGATAGGAATGACAACGAGCGGCACGCAAATCATCACCACCGCAGTTAATTTCGCATTGGTGATGAATAACCAGGCAATGCCACCCAGCATCATGATCAGATTACGCAATGCAAATGAAATGGATGAACCGATAACGGTTTGCAATAATGTCATGTCGGCAGTCAGGCGCGATTGAATTTCAAGGCTGCGGTTTTGCTCGAAAAAACCGGGATGCAGATGAATCAAATGATTGAAAACTTTGCTGCGGATATCTGCAATTACTCGTTCACCCAACCAGGTAACCCAGTAGTAGCGGGTGAATGTACCGATGGCCAATGCCATCACCAGCAATAGAAATATTGCGACATATTGGCTCAACAGCTGTTTCGATTGTGTTGCGAACCCTTGATCGATGAGCATGCGGATGCCTTGTCCGATCGACAAAGTGATCGCCGCAGTAAACAATAACGCTAGCAAGCTGTAGCAGACTTGGCGTTTATACGGTGCAATGAACTGTGCGGCATGCTTGATGGCTTGCCAGCGTCCTCGCGTAGTATCGGTATAGATGGGCATGTCAGTGAATCAAATCAGGACAGGAAGTATTTTTTTCCTCATCTTGAACGCATCGTAACGTATCGTCTCTATGATCGAGTTTCTGGGTTGCGGGTGAATTGGCATTGATTAATGTGCTGCAATCGCAAGTGCTTGCTCCAAGTCTTCCAGGATATCATCGATATTTTCGATACCGATGCACAGGCGGATCATGTCTGCTGTGACGCCTGCGTTGGCGAGCTCGGTTTCGGTCAGCTGGCGGTGGGTCGTCGATGCCGGATGAGCTGCCAAAGATTTAGCATCTCCGATGTTAACCAGCCGCTTGAACAATTTCAGTGCATCATAAAATTTCACACCGGCTGCAAAACCACCTTTGATACCGAACGCCATCAACGCTGAAGGCCGGCCTTTCATGTATTTTTGGGCAAGCGCATAGTAATCCGAAGTTGGCAAGCCGGCATACCTTACCCACGCGACATTAGGATGATTGTCCAGATATTGCGCCACTTTTAAAGCATTTTCAGTATGCCGCTCCATGCGTAATGCTAAAGTTTCTATACCTTGCAGAAAGAAAAAAGCGTTCATAGGAGACATGGCTGAACCGGTGTTACGTAAGGCAACTGTGCGAACTCGTCCGACATATGCGGCCGGACCGAATTCCTGTGTGTATACCACGCCATGATAGGCTGGCTCAGGGTTATTCAACATTGGAAAGCGATCGGCGTGTTCAGCCCAAGGGAATCTGCCGGAATCGACGATCATGCCGCCAATCGATGTACCGTGACCGCCCATATATTTGGTCAGAGAATGCACAACAATATCCGCACCAAACTCAAAAGGCTTCATCAACACCGGTGTCGGGACGGTGTTATCGACAATGACCGGCACACCATGCTTGTGCGCCATGCTACATAGGGTTTCCATATCCGGAATATTTCCTGCAGGATTACCCAATGATTCACAAAATACCGCCGAAGTTTTATGATCAATCAAAGGTTCCAGATTTGCAGGGTTATCGTCTTTGGCAAAACGCACTTCGATTCCTAATTTCGGTAACATGTGCGCAAACAACGTATACGTTCCGCCATACAGCAATGGTACGCTAACCACATTATTGCCTGCCTCGGCGATATTGATAATCGAATAATGGATAGCCGCTTGTCCTGCGCTGAGCGCCAGAGCCGCAACGCCACCTTCCAGCGCAGCAACGCGTTGTTCCAGCACATCGTTGGTTGGATTCATAATACGCGTATAGATATTGCCTGGCACGGCAAGATTAAATAAATCAGCCCCATGTTGCGCATTGTCAAATTCGTAGGCAACTGTTTGGTAAATGGGAACAGCCACCGATTTTGTCGTGGGATCGGTGGTATAACCGGCGTGAATTGCAAGTGTTTCGTCTTTCATGAGTTAATCCTGCGGGTAGTTAATGCAAAATGTCCAGGAAAGCTTGATAAAATTTTACTCTCCGTGTAACGAATTTTATAACTGATTTGTGGCAACCAAGTTTATTGTTTATTCATCATCCGAACCAATGAACTTGATCTTATTTTCTTCTGACTTGCATTAACCTATCATAAGCTTATCGAATGCGAAAGCAGGAATGTGTGATATTAAAAAAACAAATTATTATTTAGTAAGTTAATAAATAAAATAGGCAGACTTTATTATGAAAAAAATCCTTATCATTATTTGTGGTGGTTTGTTCATGGCATCTTGCACATGGGTTAAAGTAACAACGAGAGGCGAGGGCGTTCGTCTGGTGCAATCGATCAAAGCCGTTGAGTCCTGCAAGAGAATAGGAATGGCCAATACGAAAGTTGTTGATCGATTCATATTCCATCGGGATGCGGATAAAGTTGCGAATGAGCTGGCAGATCTTGCGCGCAATGAAGCGGGGCTGATGGGGGGTGACACCATTGTGCCCGCTTCGGAGATTATTGATGGACGGCGCAGTTTTGGTGTTTATCGATGTTTTCAGTCAAGGTAAGAAGCTTTATGTTGTATGACGGGTAGCTATATCGCGAGTTACTGCGGGATATTTTATTGTGTAATCATCCGGATTGACCGATTTTTCTCAAAACCCAATTGTCAATCAGTTCGCGAAGTTCGTCAGGGTGCGTGGCTGGGAGCCAGTGATCGGAATTGATGGTGGCGAATTCTACTTGTGGTAATTTACGCAGCAATTGCTCCGTGCGTTTTGCATCGGTGACACTGTGACCGTTTGACTGAATCACGAGAGTTGGGCAGCGCGCACCGGTAAATGGCAGGGGACGCAGTACTTCGATAAGATTACTGAAGTATTGCACTGTTGGAACAATTTTCAGATCATGGCAGGGCGAGCCATAGTCTGCCAACATGGTTTTCAGCTCGTCTTGACCCGCTTTCTGAACGCGGCGATCCAATACTTGCAAATCCAGAGTTTCAAGCCGGCGCCGGTAGAAGCCGAGCCGGTTGAGCAATTTGATTAATGATAATGCGATACGCAGCAGCGGAATAAATCTCCGTAGCCTGGCAAGTATGCCGGTTACCGCTTCGGGAGCTATGGGTTCAATCAATATTAATCCGGCGCATTGATCGGGGTAACGGGTTGCGAAGTTCAATGCAATGTTGGCGCCGAGGCAATGACCTGCAACGATAGCGCGGGATTTTCGTTCATGTTGCAGCAATGCCGCGATATCTTGACTCCAATCCTCAATTCGGGCTGGGCCGCGCCAGAGCGATTCGCCATGTCCGCGCAGATCGGGGCGAAGCAGGCAATACTCGGC
The DNA here is from genome assembly GCA_008015565.1 of Nitrosomonas sp. GTDB lineage: Bacteria > Pseudomonadota > Gammaproteobacteria > Burkholderiales > Nitrosomonadaceae > Nitrosomonas. The sequence continues at coordinate 6,288 of SSFV01000028.1, forward strand.
AAGCAGGCGGCTATGCCGGACGAAATGCCACCAGCGGGTTGAATTACTGGCCGCACCGTGCAGCAGTACGAGGGGCATATTTTGTTGGTTTTGCGGCGGTGACCATCGCCAGTAGGTAAGGTTGGCACCGTCTTTACTCTGGAAACATCGCTTTTCATCCATTTACAACCGTCCGGTTTTATTCAGCCGGCGCTGTACCATGCGGTGATAAAGTGATGACAGGATAGGCCGGATGATTGGTAAGCCGATCAGCCAAGCGAGAGGCTTAAGTATGGGTACACGTGTCATCAGCACAATATAGGCATCCAGTTCCGAAACGATGTGCTGGTGTTCATCGCGAACGTGCAATTCGCTTATGGCTTTGCGCGGATCAATGCCTATGCCGCGCAGATGATCATCCTGACCGGTAATATCAAACCAGCAAACTTCTTTTCCGCTTTCTCCCGCCAATCTCTCATAGTCTTGCCTATCCTTGATACAACTGGGGCAGGCGCCATCGTAATAAACTGTGATTGTTTTCTTCGCTTCACTCATCATCAACCCCCTAACCGTGAAAAGCCATCACGCGCGAGTCATGATCAAAATCGATTAGAAAATATCAATACGGGAGCATACATAGCTAAACTGCCTCATGGTCACAGAAATAGGCTATTTAATCATTGCGTTGCGTAACTTCCACCAAATGATAACCAAATTGCGTTTTAACCGGTCCTTGCACTTCACCCACCGGTGCGCTGAATACTACGGTATCGAATTCCGCAACCATTTGTCCGCGGCCAAATTCGCCTAATTCACCGCCTTGTTTGCCGGAGGGACATAACGAATGCTGTTGGGCCAATTCGGCAAAATCGGCGCCATTTTCGATTTCAGCTTTGAGGTTGTTACATTGCTCTTCCGTTTTAACCAAAATATGACGTGCGCTGGCTCGTGCCATAAGATTCCTCCGATAATTGTCAAAAATAATTTTTCTTACGTGGTACATTTAAGCATAGACTGGCATGCTTGTTAAAGCATTGTTTGATTTTTCATGAGCTATCATTTCAAGTATTTCAGGTAATTTATTGTGATGAATTTAGAAAATATTTTAATATTAATAATTAGCAGCACTCATGCTTGAGTTACGTAATATTACAAAAGGCTACGCCGAGGGGCGCAAGGTGCTGGTGAATTTGGATTACACGCTGAATACCGGTGAATATATCGCAATCATGGGTGAGTCGGGAGTGGGCAAGTCGACTTTGTTAAATCTGATTGCCGGATTGGATACGCCGGATGCGGGTGAGATTCGTATCAACGGCGTTGCGATTTCTTCGCTCGATGATGATACAGCGACGAAATTGCGGCGTGAACAATTCGGATTTATCTTTCAAGCGTTCCATGTATTACCGCACTTGACATTAGCGCAAAATATCGCCTTGCCTTTGTTATTGAACGGCAAGGCGATAGATCGTGTGGAATTGATGTTGGAGCAAGTCGGGTTGCGCGGCCGCGGGCATCATTTTCCTCATCAGTTATCGGGTGGGGAATTGCAACGCGTGGCCATTGCGCGAGCATTGATTCATCGGCCTAAATTAGTGTTGGCGGATGAGCCGACAGGTAATCTTGATCCCGATACCGCACATGATATTTTGCAATTGATTCGTGCCGAAATTAAAGCCAATGGCGCGATGGGAATTATCGTGACCCATTCGCATGCAGCCGCGGCGACGGCGGATAGCGTGCTGAACCTGACGGTAGAAGGTTTGCACGCGGCACAGACCGTGCAACCAGCATGAATTTGACTGCATTATACCGCTGGTTACTGTTAGGCGAATGGCGTGCGCATTGGATACGAGTCATGGTGGCGCTGATTGCGATTGCCGTCGGCGTGGCCATGGCATTTTCCATTCATTTGATCAATACGGCTGCCTTCAATGAGTTTGCTGCGGCCAGTAAAAGCCTTTCCGGACAATCGGATTTACAGGTGCATGGCCGTAAGGCGCTTTTCGATGAGGCCCTGTATCCGCTGCTGGCCAACTATGGCGGTGTTGCACTGGCCAATCCGGTTCTGGAACTGGATGTTGCTGTTCCAGGCAAATTGCAAAACCGGAACGATCATAAACTTAAAATTATCGGTATCGATACATTCCGTGCCATACAGATTGCGCCTGACTTGCTGGGATTGCCTGAAGAAGGTAAAACGTTGGATCGCTTTGCCAGCGATACTATTTTTTTATCACCGGCGGCAATGGAATGGCTCCGGGTCAAACAAGATGATTCGCTGCAATTGCACGCAGGATTGGAGGTTATCACGCTGCGCGTTGCAGGCGGTTTGGTACGGGCAAGGGCTGGTCAGCGTATTGCGGTAATGGATATCGGCGCAGCTCAGTGGCGCTTTCAACAGCTGGGTGTGTTGTCGCGGGTTGAATTGAAATTACAGGATGGTATCAATCATGCGGCATTTAAAGCCAGATTGGCGGAAGAATTGGGTGAATCCTATGTGGTCACGGAGCAATTGGATCACGAGAAACGGATTGCCAACATGTCTCGTGCTTATCGCGTGAATCTCAATATGTTGGCGTTGGTGGCGTTGTTTACCGGCACTTTTTTGGTGTTTTCCACACAAGCATTGTCCGTTATTCGACGGCGGCACCAGTTTGCATTACTACGTGTATTGGGCGTTACGCGGCAACAATTGCTGCGGCAAGTGGCTTTGGAAGGAATGATTCTGGGGATATTGGGTTCCTTGTCAGGGTTAGTCTTAGGATATACCGTTGCAGAATTAGCTAGTCAGTTTCTGGGTGGAGATCTGGGCAGCAATTTTTTCCCGGGCGTGAAACCCAGTATCCATTTTAATCCATTGATTGCTTTATTATTCCTGGGTATTGGTATTGTAGTGACCTTAATGGGAAGCATCATACCAGCGCTGGAAGCCGCGCGTGCCAAGCCTGCATCGGCATTGCGCTCAGGCAGCGAAGATACGGCCATGGCCAAATTATCTGCGCCTTGGTTTGCAATCGGCTGCTTGGCGGTCGCGATATTGTTTACGCAATTGCCACCCGTTTTCGAGCTGCCGGTCTTCGGTTATCTGGCTATTTCATTGTTGTTGATTGGTGGCATTGCACTGATGCCGCATTTTACCGCTTGGTTTTTCTCGGTTTTTCTAACATATATGCCAAAAAAGCACCGCAATACCCTGTTGATACTGGCATTGGCGCGTCTTGCCAATGCGCCGAATCAGGCAGCGATTGCGCTGGGCGGTATTCTTGCGAGCTTTAGCCTGATGGTGGCAATGGCAATCATGGTAACCAGCTTCCGCATTTCTATCGACAATTGGCTTGGACAGGTTTTGCCGGCGGATTTATACGTTCGTATTGTGACCAGTGGAGATCAAGGCGGATTTGAACCTGTTGCGCAGCAAGCCATTGTTGTGCTGCCTGGTTTTACCCGCATTGATTTTTTTCGTGTGCAGCAATTGTTATGGGATCCCAATCGTCCCGAAATCACTTTGTTTGCCCGTCCGGTAGATCGCGCCGATCCCCGTAATACATTGCCCATGACCGATGATATGCTGGCACCGGGATCAATACCGGACGATGTCATGCCAGTATGGATTTCCGAAGCTATCGCGGATTTGTACGGATATCGCGTGGGCGACAAAATAACATTGCCAATCGCTGCAACAGCCAGTGAATTTTTAGTGGCAGGCGTGTGGAGGGATTATGGCCGCCAATTCGGTGCGATTCAGATGCTATTATCGGATTATCAAAAATTGACCGGAGATTTGCGCATCAATACCGCGGCCATGTGGCTTAAAAATGATGTAACGATGGAGCAAGCCGTTGATGTATTGCGGCAATTACCGTTTGGCCCGGCTTTGGAAATTACACGGGCTAGCGATTTGCGCGCACTAAGTTTGGAAATTTTCGACCGCAGTTTTGCAGTGACGTATTTGCTGGAAATAATTGCTGTTGTGATTGGCTTGCTTGGCGTCGCTGCGAGTTTCTCAGCGCAAACACTCGCGCGGGTAAAAGAATTCGGTATGTTGCGGCATATTGGCGTTTTACGCCGGCAGATTCTAGCATTGCTGGCAGCGGAAGGCGGCTTTTTGACTTCGCTTGGAATTTTATTGGGTTTTATTTTAGGTTGGGGAATCAGTCTGATTTTAGTATTTATTGTTAACCCGCAATCTTTTCACTGGACGATGCAATTGTATTTGCCCTGGCGATGGTTGTTTGCAATCGCTGTCATTTTATTCATTTCAGCAGCGCTGACGGCTTTATTATCGGGGCGTAGCGCGGTTTCCAATCAGGTGATTCGTGCGGTACGGGAGGATTGGTGATAATGTGGATCAAACATAGCACTAGTATTATTGCTTGTGTGACGCTGTTTTTCAGTGTGCTTGGAATAGAAGTTTCGGCTGAATCAGGGCGATTGAAACCGGTCACACCGGATTACAATTTATCATTTCCCGTTGATTTTGGTGCGCACGATGATTTTCGCATTGAATGGTGGTATATCACCGGTTGGCTGGAGACTGAAGACAAAAAGCCATTGGGTTTTCAAGTAACATTTTTTCGCTATGCAACGGAACAAAATCACGATAATCCTAGCCGTTTTGCTGCGAAATATTTGATTATTGCGCACCTGGCATTATCAGATCCTGCCGTGGGTAAGTTAATGCATGCCGAGAAATCAGCGCGAGAAGGTTTTGATCTGGCTTATGCCAAACCTGGCAATACCGAAGTCAAGCTGGATGATTGGACGTTGGTACGTGAAGAAAATGGCCGCTACCAGGTTGACATGCAAGCCGATGATTTTGGTTTACAATTATCATTTACGCCAACGCAAATGGTGATGTTGCAAGATCAAAAGGGTTTTTCCCGAAAAGGGCCCAAACCGGAACAGGCGAGTTATTATTACAGCGAGCCGCAGTTAAGCGTCAGTGGTAAAGTTTTTCGCCATCATAAACACGTTGTAGTCAGTGGCCGTGCTTGGCTTGATCATGAATGGTCAACGGCATTGCTTGATTCCGAAGCAGATGGTTGGGATTGGGTTGGCGCCAATTTGGATGATGGTTCAGCGCTGATAGCATTCCAAATTCGACGCAAAGGGGGCGGAAAAGTATGGAGTTATGCCGCACTTCGGGATGGTTCCGGCAATATGACTTTTTTCGAACCTGATCAAATAGAGTTTACTCCGATACGTACTTGGCGATCGCCACAAACTGATGCCATTTATCCTGTAGCCATGCGTATTCGCACCGGTGAATTTGAATGGTTGCTTACGCCATTACTGGATGCTCAGGAGCTGGATTCACGCCAGTCAACTGCAGAAGTTTATTGGGAAGGCGCAGTGACGATTACTAAAAATAATAAACCCATTGGACAAGGTTATTTAGAGTTGACAGGTTACGTAAAGTCTTTGACACTATGAGTCCTATTTATTTGAAGTGGATGGATTTTTCATGAATAGAATAATAATAAAATCAATGAGATAGACTTAAGTAGTATTCATAAAAGATGATTCTTGAGAAATTTCTTAATGACAAAGTGAAGTATAGTGAATTCCAACACTTTCATTGTTGGTAAATGTGAGTTAGAATTTACAAAACTGATAATCGTTGTAGTACTATCTGATTATTGTAAGTAATACTGAGGAATTCGATTCTTTAGTTATAAAGAAAAGAGAGAAGTTACACAATCGCAATTTTTGGGATTGTGAGCGTAGGGGAGCCGATCATATTGGCTTGTAGTATTAAGTAGTTTAGTTGTTAGTTAAAAATTCTTTAAACAAGGAGGATGCAATATGGCCGAAATTAATAGAAGAGAAACAGATGCACAACTTCTGAGATTGTTCTTCATTTCAACTGCAGCGTTTATTGTTATTGGAGCAATCGTATACGGCATATTCTAGGCACATAATTGATGTCTGGAATGATTGTTAGAATATAACAATCACCGTAAAAAATATAAATGCCCATTTAACGGAATTACCGTTAAATGGGCATTTGTTTGATATTAAAAAAGCTTCGTTTAAATGCCGATTACATTCGCCAATTCCATCCTTTAAAGATGTAACTGTAGGTTATTTAATAAATCCTAGAATTCCCCTGACTTGATGTAGGGTTGCGACCATAAAATAACTTGCATCAGCACTGATTTCCGCCATGCATCTTGCATGCGATCAACGTCATCGCGAGAATGGCCGCCTTTTTCCAGAAAAGGACGAAGCGTCGTCGTAATGGGGATAAGAAGCGCGAAAATATAATGGACGTGAATGATGGGCACTGATTTTACATTATCCGTGCTATTTTTCTTACTGCTATGATGACGTAAACCAATTTCGTGTTGATAGTTGAGCCAGTTTTGATCGTATTCAGCTTTGGCCGTATCAAGAATCCATTGTCCAAAGCGCTTACGTACCGCTCCCAAATAATCCATGTTAGGTTGGCCGTCCGCTGCATTAGTGAAATAATGCAACAAAAACGGAGTTGAACCTACAAAGCCATACCATACATCCAGAATTTGCTCAGTCTGATCTTTAAGAATATCGTGCGACATCTTCAAATAACGCACATCATCATCTCCAAAAAGAGCAGCCTGTTTGAGCTTGGCAAAATCATCCATCGATACGGGAGATTTTTGTAATGAAGTACTGCCATAAGTATAGCCAGGTATGTTTGTTGTCATAGATTTTCCTTTATTATTCAATGTTAATCATCGTAGATAACCATCCGGTTATATAACGCCTTTAAAATCATGCGATCATGCAATGAATTTTCGCCGCAGATTATATAGAAAAATGATCTAAAAGAATATTTAGCTTATCTTCAAATAAGTTACAGCTTCCATGAAATCAAAAATTCTTTTTTTCATAATTGATCAAAGGGCATACTGTCTATCTATTGTCACTCACAGTGAAGTTTTTTTTATTACTTTAAAAATCAATCGTCCATTGTGTCAAGAATGCGCTGAAATCCGCATTATTCCAGCCATTACTGCGCGCACCTGCTCCACCCGAATATCCTTCGGTATTCGTGATGGGTGTTCTTGCCGTATTGATATCGAGCATATGAACGACATTGGCTTGAAATTTAACATTTGAATGCGGGTACCAGTTTAGGCCGAATCTCAACATATTTGCCCGGCCGCCTTTTATGACACCTGAATTCATATCGATATAATCATAACCGAATGCAATTTCCCATGCGCCCCAACCAGTGCCATTCCATTGAAATGGACGATGCGGTTTAATCCGATTTGCCGCACCGTTGCGGACGTGATAAGCCTTAGATTCGCCAGTCAGGAAGTAGCTTGCAAAACCGTAATAACCGGTTAAATGTTCGCCATCGTAACCCACCCCGTTGATATTGGTGCGCAAATATTCACCTTGTAATGATAGCGGGCCATAGACAAACCAAGATTCTGCGCCATAGCGATCGTAACTGGTAATTTCCCTTCGATTCGGATCGGTCAGTGCGCCGTTACTCAAGTTACCGGTGTTCAGGATATTGGTTCTGTCAACGTTCGTTCCTGGGAATGCGAAGAATGACATGCCGCCCCCGCCGCCAATTTGCCCTTCGCCAACCATCGTGCCGTCAGCCCGATATTGTGTATTTACCGCGGTGTGCCCTGCAGAGATGCCGACATGAAAGAATTTGGTGTCATCGATCATCCATGGTCTGCCACTGATACGGCCTATACCTTGCCAACCGCTATCGCCGGAGCCATTGTTGCGGTTCTGATTGCCATTGGCATTAACAGAGGTAGATGCTGATGACCAGGAGCCAATCGGTTCTGTTTGAAACGCCAGGCCGGTCTGCCACCTTTTGACAGCGTAATTGGCGCCAATACCGGTTTTATAGGTGTTGGGATTATCAACAAATGAATTGACTGACATATGACGTTCAATGAACGTAAGGTAACGATTGCTGGCTGCTTCTTCCAAACTGAACGGTTCCTTAAATGAACCGACTTTGTAAGACAGTGCATCGGTATGATTTAACCGGACAAATGCATCGGTAATGCCTGAACCAACTGACCCGTTGCCACGGCTGAAGTCATATTCGAATTTATAATCCCAAATTTTAAAGAATGTCCCTTCAACACCTAAGCGTGCACGGCGAATATTCATACCGCTATTCAATTCATTTGCAGTATTGGATCCAAACGCTGGATCGGGTTCATTTATAAAGTTATATTGTGAAGCTGGTTGTATCCGGCCATTGAGCGAAATTGAGAAATTTCCGTCTTTGGTGCCCCAGTGCAAACCCCGGTCATCAAATGTTCCATGTATCTTTTCTACTTCTTTCATGCGTTCTTCAAGTATTGAAACTTGATTGACCAGGCGTGCTTTTTCGGCTTTCTCCGCAATTCTGGTAAGTCGTTCTGCGGACTTATCTTCCTCTTCTTTCGGCTGATTTTCGTCAACTGATACAGATTTAATTGCGTCCGTTTTCCCAGCTGGTTTTGCCGAAGCTTGCGGTGATGTTGATGTCTCAGTTTTTCTTTGTGCGCTTTCGTCCTTTACATAGGTGCCCATATGAATTCGTCCAGGACCTGGTTCCGCGAAGACTTGTTTGGTTTTTGTATCAACATATAAATCCAATGCATAGCTATTAGATGTATAAATAAGAATTATTGCAGTTGCAATGGTTACTATTAATTTAAGTGATTGCATAATTTAATTCTGATCCAGAGTTTGAAAAACAAATAAAGCTGCAATCCTTATATAAGAGAGATGTTACATTTTTATGACAATGACATTTTCTTTACAATTTTGTGAAATAATTTTGGGAATGAATAAAGAGATCATTAACTATTAAAGCATCAGTATAATTTCAGCCCGGACGGGAACTTTCGATAGAAATCAATTTGTCTAAATTAAACAAGAGAGAATATGTCTCTCTGTTTTGTGTATAAATTCTATTAATTAGTCCTTAATAGGAGGTAAAAAGATGGCAACAACATACGGCACGACAAGCGCGAGCAAGAGCGCGGATTATGACATGTCGCTGTGGTACGATTCGAAGTATTACAAGCTGGGATTGATAACGATGCTGCTGGTAGCGATATTTTGGATTTGGTACCAAAGGACATTTGCGTATTCACATGGTATGGATTCGATGGAGCCGGAGTTTGACAAGGTATGGATGGGACTGTGGCGCGTGCACATGACCCTGATGCCGTTGTTTGCGCTGGTGACATGGGGCTGGATATTGAAGACCCGAGATACCAAAGAGCAATTGGACAACCTGGACACGAAGTTAGAGATCAAACGTTATTTTTACTGGATGATGTGGCTGGGTGTGTATTTGTTTGGAGTTTACTGGGGCGGCAGCTTCTTCACCGAGCAAGATGCAAGCTGGCACCAAGTGATCATCCGTGACACGAGCTTTACGCCAAGTCACGTGGTGGTGTTTTACGGCTCATTCCCGATGTACATTGTATGTGGCGTAGCGTCATATTTGTACGCGATGACCCGACTGCCACTGTATAGCCGCGGCACATCGTTCCCATTGGTAATGGCGATTGCTGGCCCATTGATGATTCTGCCGAACGTAGGGTTGAACGAATGGGGTCATGCATTCTGGTTCATGGAAGAGCTATTTAGCGCGCCATTGCACTGGGGTTTTGTGATACTGGGC
>SSFV01000085.1 GCA_008015565.1 Nitrosomonas sp.
GGTGTGATTTGCAGCGATTGCCATGAACCGCACAGCTTAAAATTGCGGGCGCCAGGTAATCAAGTTTGCACGCAGTGCCATGTTGCCGATCGGTTTGAAACTGAAACCCATCACTTTCACGTAAAGGGCAAAGCAGGCTCCCATTGCGTCGATTGCCATATGCCGGTGAAAATCTATATGCAGATCGATACCCGACGTGACCACCAGTTCAGCATTCCCCGACCGGATTTATCCGAACAATTGGACACTCCCAATGCGTGTTCAGGATGTCATGCGAACCAGACGGTTGAATGGGCAGCGGATAAAATGCGCGAATGGTATGGCCGCAACCCCAAAGGCTTTCAGAATTTTGCTGAAACTTTACACGCGATTCGCAGTGGCGCAGTGGATGCTTTCGATCGCTTCATGAAATTACAAATTGATCAGCATCAGCCCATCATTGCACGCGCTACCGCACTCGAAGAAGTGAATCTGGGATTGAATCCAGGATTGTTGAACGTTTTGGTTGATGCTTTATATGATTCTGATCCCATGCTGCGTAGCGCGGGATTGAATGCTTTAACGCAATTGCCGCCGCAACAGCGCTGGTTGCTTGCGCACGATCTTTTGCAAGATCCGGTACGCAGTATTCGGGCTTTAGCTGTGGCGAATTTGGCGGAAGTTCCGGATGAAAACATGGATGCGAATCAACGGTCGATTTTTGAACGGGCGGCAAACGATTATTTAAGTTCGCTGCAAATGAATGCGGACGATCCGGGTGCGCAAGTCAGTTTAGGCAATTTCTATCTGGCGCGCGGTGAAACAGCCAAAGCCGAGCAGGCATACCGGGAAGCCTTGTATCTTGATGTCAATTCGGTACCCGCTTATGTCAATTATGCTGATTTGCTGCACAAGATGGATCGTGATGCGGAAGGCGAAACATTACTCCACGAAGGTTTGACACATCAACCCAAAGCCAGCGCACTTCACCATAGCCTGGGATTATTGCAGGTACGCAATAAAGATTTGCCTAATGCATTGGTTTCTTTCAAAAAGGCGACTGAGCTTGAACCCGATGCGGCGCAATATAGTTATATTTATGCGGTCGCTTTGTATAGTGCCGGACAACCGGAGGCTGCCCGGTCTGCCGTCAATTCTGCGCTGATGCGCACACCCAATGATCCTGCATTGAACACATTGAAAGCACAATTAGCCGCGGCGGAATAATGTGCATTAATTTACCTTTTCCAAGCACGCCACAACAGCATTCGTTCTAGCAGTACTAAATAATTACTTAGATAAAAATAAGCTTTTACTTATTGCTGGGGAAACAATTGTGGCCATAAAGTAGGTAAAGACAGGCTGCAACAGCAATCCAGTCCATCGAATAAGTATTGTACCGGTGTAGCATTCAAGTCTGCCTCGGTCATAATGAATTAATTGTTCCAAGGGGTTGCAAGGTAGTGTTAATACTCAATTAAAGGCTAATTATGGACTCTGATCACAATGCGCGGCGGAATTTTATTATGGGAGGCGTTGCGCTAGGTGCGGGCGCTATCGGATTGATGAGCGCTATCCCAGCATCTGCTGCGGTTTCCTCGAATCCTTATTATATTACCGTCGGAAATGATGGGGAATTCGCATCGCTGCATGAAGCCGCCGCCGCTGCGAGAGCGTTAAATCCGACAAACTCCAACTGGGTAATCATCGTTATGATGCCGGGCAGTTATGATCTGGCTCTAGAAAGTACTGAATTGGCTTTACCGGATTTTACCGAATTAACGGGTACTAGCCGGCAGGGGTGCATCATATTGGGAAATGGAAATAAGAATATTCGTGTGAATGCGCACAATAGAATTTCCAACTGCACGATACGGTATACCGGAATCGGTAACAGATCGGGCGCGATTCGTCCGCAAGATAGCGTCAATCCGGCCATAAAAGGTTTTCTTCAAATTGATGGCGTCGACATTGACGTGTTTTCATCGTCGAAGTGTGCTGTTTGGGTGCAGTTTCTGGATCGGTGTTATATCCATAATTGTCTGATTCAAACCAGCGGAATCGGCGTGGAAGTCGTTGGCGGCTATGTATTTATATCGGGTACCCATTGCCGGCTGGTTAACAATGCGCCTGGCAGTTCGAGCCCGCACTATGGAATAAAACAAACGCAAGGAACCAAATCGCGGATATGGATTGATGGGGGAACCTGGGCGACAGGATATGGATCGCCAGAAATTGATGGTGAATCGAATAGTGATATCGTGATGTTTTATGCAGGTGGAAATTCGAGCGCCAGAGTCGAATTGAATAACATCTGGTGTATCGTGAGGAATAATTCAGGAACCAATACGGGCAAGAAGGTAACGTGTGCCGAAGTATTCACATCTACGGCATGGATCAGAACGCGAGGCGGTTATTACCAGGCGGAAGACCCGAATTCCCGTAATTTTGACTTAATGAATTCAGCGAACGGCAGGCTTGAAATCCAGGGTTCGCGTTATAAGTCATTGTTGGGAAATAGTTATTCTTCTAATGGAGCCGGTGTCCGAATAATTACCGATGCTATCTATACGCCGCAATTTAACGATGACGGTATAAAAGTGATCGATGCCAGTGAGAATCCGAGCGGTATGATTGTTAAGCTATCCGCGCAAGGGGTCAGCCAAGTAATGGGGGCCGAGCAAGTAATCGTCAGAGTCGATAATACCGGTAATAATGTCACGATCGATGGCAATGGTCAGCTTATTAATGGCGCTTTAACACGAAGACTGGGTTCCCAGCAATATAGCAAAATGGTTTTGCGCTATGTCGGACATTCGATAGGCTGGCTGGTCATTAATGAATAAACGAAATTTCCATGTAATAAGCAGTTCGCTGATCTCAATAATAAATATGATTCTTTCATGCTAGAAAGAAAAGGAACAAAAAATGAATAAGAAAATAACCATCGTACTATTTGCATTACTGCTGTATTTATTGAGCAATCTTTCCTGGGCAGCTAAGCCGAATATTTTATTATTGCTGGCAGATGATCTGAGTTATCCGTTTCTGAGCGCATATGGTAATAAAGATGTGCGCACCCCTAATATCGACAGATTGGCTGCAGAAGGTATGCGTTTTGACCGTATGTTCGCAACTTCGCCAGCGTGTGTTCCCGCCCGGGTAGGATTAATGACAGGCCGCTCGCCGGTAGCAGTGCGTATGGGCCGTTTTACCTCGCCATTGCCATCCGATATCGTCGCATTACCGGATTTGTTGCGTGAGCAAGCAGGATATTATTTTGGAGTCGGCGGGCGGGATTATCATTTGGATGGACCTGCTACTTCTACTGCGCCAGTGGTGGGCGGAATTCTGGATCAATTTGATTTGCGCACTTTCGCAGATCGCGTCGATTATGTGCAATCGACCAGCTTGAATCCCAGTACGGCTCTGACGACTTTTCTCGATACCGTGCCGTCTGGAACGCCATGGTTTTTTTGGTTAAGCTTTGACTCAGTACATTACCCTTGGACAGGAATTGGTCCGTTAGGTATGCCGGATCCGGCCAAATTGACAGTGCCCGGATATCTGCCCGATTTACCGGGGGTCAGGAATGATCTTGCAAAACACATTGCTGAAATCGAGTATCTTGATCTTTCAGTCAGGAATGTATTGAATATCCTTTCGCAGCGTGGCTTGACTAATAACACAGTCGTTGTATTTATGGGCGATAACGGCATGTCATTTCCTCATGGCAAAACGACACTTTATGATCCTGGTACCAATGTGCCCATGCTGATACGTTGGCCGGGAACAGTAACTCGAGGTAGAACAACCAAGGAGCTTATTTCCGGTGAAGATTTTGCTCCGACGGTGCTGGAAATCGCAGGTGTGACTCCACCCGAGGTTATGAGTGGCGTGAGTTTCTTGAAGTTACTAAAAAACGATTCCAGCTACATTGGCCGTAAATACGTTTTCACTGCACGGGCAACGCATGGCGGAGATGGCCGTATGCACCCGAATATTGCTACCTCAACATTTGATATGGCTCGAAGTGTACGTTCGGAAAATTTCAAACTCATTTATAACACTACGCCGCATCAACCTGTTGAACCGGCTGATACTTTTAATGATCCGAGTTGGCTTGAAATGAAAGCAGCCTTTGCAGCCGGGAGTTTGGCCTCTAAATTTGTTAAAGCATACTTTACCAAACCGCGGCCAATCTATGAACTGTATAAACTGGATACTGATCCCAATGAAATGACAAACTTGAGCGGAAATCCCCAGTATGCGCAAACTTTGCTTGAACTTAAACGAGCCATGACGGAAAAGATGGTGCTTGATTGGGATTACTTGCCGGCACCGTTAAAATGATTTCGTTATCGATAACCGCTACGCAGGGGAAGCCTTGCCGGCCGATAATTCAATTTCTGTTTACCTCAAGTGGGCGATCCATTTCCGGTATAGTCGCTCCGCTACTGTGTTCAGTGCGGCGATGCGCTCAGGCAAATTTTTTTCAATTTCTTGCAGCGACTGTACCGATGGTTCGTTCAGACTGGCGAGTTCTTCCGCGCCAACGCTGCACCAGTCGATCACCAAGCGTTCGGTCATTTCGACATGGCATTGCATGCCTAAGTGCATATCCATCGCAAAAGCTTGGTTTTCGCAATAGGGACTCGATAGGATGCAGGTAGCGCCCGGTGGAATGCTGAAGGCTTCGCCGTGCCAGTGAAAAGAGTTGAAACCAGTTAAATCGCCAAACCATTCGCGCGCCACTTGGTTATCCGGCACGCTAACCTCGCCCCAGCCCATTTCCTTGACCGGACTAACGCTGACTACACCGCCCAAGGCTTTTGCCATCAATTGTCCGCCGAGACAGTGACCGAGCACCGGGACGTCCGCTGCTACCGCCTGGCGGATCAATGACAAAGAATTTTCAATCCAAGGCAAATCGTCGTTGACACTCATCGGCCCGCCCATAAAGACTAAGCCGCTGAATTCACGGATATCGTTTGGCAGTTTTTCTCCGGCGTCTATTTTGATAAGTCGCCACGGAATATGATTGTTATCGAGAAATGTGGCAAAATAGCCGGGGCCTTCAATGGGCAAATGTCTAAAAATTGCAACGGGTTTCATGGAATTTCCTACCATAATTTTTAATGATTTAATAACAAATTTTAGCTTGTTTTGCTATAACAGATCTTTGAAATTCTATTACGCTCGCAATTCCGGTGTTAAAAATTGGCTCAAAATGCTCATTTGCAAATTGCAAACTTCGCTTTTTCGCCAATTTTTGCCTGGAACTTGCTGCGCTTATAACGAATTTCAAAGACCTGATAAATCCTAACCATTTTTTTATGAAACAAACCCCAATCAGCTACCGTAATGTCTTGATTCTCCTTGTTTGGAATTAACCGATAAATGTCAGCACACAAACATTCATTCGCTGATTTGGTGCAAATCGAGCAAATGCGCAAGATAGAATCCGCTCAAGCGGAACAGTTATCGTATGCAAGTATTCAGGATTTGCCGGGAACCGCAAGTGGTGATTTTAAATATGCAGACTTCATCCGGCGATTGAGCGTACGTGCCAAACGCCTGGTTCAGGAAAACGCACTGAACGACGCATTGCAACAGCCGCATTTGCAATTTATCCGGGCTCGCAGGTTTTTCTGGATAGCCGCTGTGATTCTGGGTGGATTGGCTGCCAGTCAGGCAGTAAGCGAATCTTCGGCATTGAACATCTATTGGTTGCTCGCCGTATTGCTGGGTTTTAATACCATTTCGCTATTATTATGGCTCTCGGGCATTGCCTTGAGTTTGCAAAGTCTAAGTAGTGGTGTGGTAGCACAATTGGTCAGCTGGCTGCCTTACCGGCAAAAAAAAGAACCAACGACTGCTTCACTGGCATCACACGCCTGGTGGCAGAGCTGTTTGACCGGAGATGTCGGGAAGTGGCGCATCAGTGTGTTGACACACCAGTTCTGGTTGATTTACTTAGCCGCTGGTATGGGTTTATTGATATTGCTGATGCTGGCCAAACAATATAATTTCGTATGGGGCACCACGATCCTGCCGGATAGCGTGCTGCCAAGAGCCACGCAAATTCTTGGCGCACCCCTGGAAACACTAGGCATCAAGATCCCCGATGACCCGCAAACCGCCGCAAGTAGAATAGGAGTGACTAAGCAGGATGCAGAAACGCGCACGGCCTGGGCCAGCTTCCTGATCGGCGTGCTGCTGGTATATGGCATATTGCCGCGTTTACTTGTACTCGGTATCTCGTTTGTGATGCAAAAATGGAGTGAATACCGGTTTAGATTGGATTTGTATTTGCCCTACTACATTGCGTTGCGCCAGCAATTGATGACGCGAACAGTTAAAGCCGAAATCATCGACGCCGACCCGCACGCCGGCATTAAGCCCGTTGAAGCCGCCCGCCCGCCGGAGAACGTCACCGTTCCCGTCAATGCGCAGGCTTTTGGCATAGAGCTGGATGCTGATACACGTTGGCCGGAAGCCATGTCATGCCGCTTGAATATCATCGATCAAGAATCGCATGACGAAGCGATGACACTGATCAAGAGTCTCAAAGCTCCGCTATTGCTCGGCGTTGCAGCGCATCGCTTGCCCGATCGCGGCGTGCAAC